>JBHELM010000154.1:0-20384 GCA_046352715.1 Thermoplasmatota archaeon
CGCGTGATCCAGTCCTTGCCGTAGGCCGGACTCTTGCTGAAGGTCCGGGCCGCTGGCCCATAGGTGTCCCGCGTCATGTCGGCGCTGTCGTGGCCCAACCACTCGGCCACGAGATTGTAGCCCGTGTCCGAAAACCCGGCGTCGATGATGCGGGCATAGGTGGCCCAATGCCGGGCCAGCCGGAAGTTGAACCACGGCACCTGGGGCTTCACCAAATCGTAGAAGCACTTGGCGAAGGCCGCAGGGGTCGGGAAGTCCTTGCCCGTCACCGGATTGGGAAACAGGGCGTTGCTGTCCGGGGCCAATTGGTCGCGCCACTTCAGCCACCCCGTCAAGCTCAGGCGGCTGTGGCTGTTGCCCAACCAGACCGGCTCCACGTAGAGGAACCGTTCCTTGTAGTGCTTCTTCGGCTCGACCACCTTGAAGATGCCCGTGCCGGGGTCGTAGGAGTCCGCCTTCAGAAACCACGGCTCCTTGGGCCCGCGCAATCCGAAGCCCCAGCTCAGGGCCAGGACGTGCCGGGCCCAGGCATTGACCATGGCCCCGTCGCGTTTGGCGTTCGGGGCATACGTCCGATGCAGGGTGCCATACACTTCTTCCGGGCGGGGCATGGCCCTCCTTCCCGGATTCGGCGTGTAAGGCGCCACGGGCCACACGTCCTTGGGCACCCCGAGGAAGGTTCCGACCTTCCGAAGGACCTTCAAGTCGTTTTGCAAGGCCCCGTAGCCGGGCTTCTCCACGTCCTTGCGGACCTTGTAGTAGAGCCGCCCTGAGAGGACAAACTGATACCGCGTCCCTTGCAGCGTCACGGGTTGGCCTGGATAAGCCTCCATGAAGCGCAAGTGCCGCAGCAAGCCGTCCGCCGTTGAGACGGCTTTCTCCTGGTCGTCCAGGAGCCAGTTTTCCAGGTCGCTTTGGGTCCATTCCGGTTTTTCCTTATCCTGTGCCAACAGTTTCAGCATGGCTTCAAGCCCAGGACGTTTCCATTCGTCCCAAGCTGCTTGCATATCGGTGTTCGCGGCGCCGGGGGCGGCGCCCTCCGTTTCACCCCCAGGAAAAAGCCCCCCGGGGGGTCTTAAAACCGGGGGGCAAGGCCCAGGGGCCTCCAGCCCCGGACCCGTAGGGTCCGGTTCCGCCGGCGGGGGCATCCCCTCGTCGCGGCAGAATCTTCGCAGCCGCCGATGATACGCACGGGCCGCCCGGTCCACGGCGGGCGTCCCTTCGCGCTCAGTCAAGAGCCCTCGCGCAGCTTCCAGGCATCCAGGGCCAGCTTCCGGCTCTGCTTGACCGTCACGCCAAGGGCGGCCTGGATTTTCTCCGGATCGAAACTCTGCTGCCGCACGCCCATGAAGTCCTCGGGCCGGGCCAGGATTTCGGCAAGGGCCGATTCCAGCTTGTCCTTCGGTTTCTCTTGCCACGCACGCATAGCGAGATACTCAGCGTCACGGACTGTCAGGTCGAACCGGCGCTGGACCACGTTGCGGTCAAAGCTCCCGCCCCGCTTTGCGAGAAACGCCTTCGGGTCGGCCAGGATGGCGGCCACGACTTCAGCATCGCGCCGGTCCTGCTGCGCACGCTTGACCGCCTCGGTCTTTGCGTCGTCTTCCTTGCTGCGGAACGCGGCGTGGTAGGTGTGCGGGTCGTCCAGGGCGGCGCGGACCTCGGCCTTGATGTCCTGCGGACGCCACAGCTTGCCGATGCGCCGCACCAGGACGGCGATGTTCACGTCCACGTCAATCGTGGCCATGCCGCCCGTGGCGAACGTCAGGCCGCAATCCTTGGGCACGTTCTCCACGCGCTGCTTGATGAGCTGGTCGCCGAAGCGCCGCGCGAAGGTGAAGGCATCCTTCTGGTCCTTGTGGATGCGGTAGACCTGCTCACTCTTGTCCTCGCGCAACCCCTTGTATTGGTCAGACTCGTTGTGCCAGATTTCGACCTTGGCGATGCCTAGCTTGCGAATCATGAACCGGAACACCTTGTAGTCCAACACCTGCCGGCTCATTCCGCCCTGAAGGGTCGCCTCGGGTTCGTCCAGGACCAGGACGATGCGCGCGTTTTCGGGCAAATCTGCCCAAATGCGCAAGACCTCGCTCAAGAGGCTGACGTGGTGGATGCGGCCCAGAAACGTCTTGTGGGTATCCTCAACGCCACTCACGTTCGTAATCACCGTGAAGCGGGGTTCCTCCAGACGCAACGCGCCATCCATCAAGAGGACCGCGAGGTGGGTCTTGCCGGTGCCGACATGGCCCTGAATCACCACCTCCTTCCCTTCTCCGAAGAGGTTGGAGAGGAAGCCGGGCGCGGCCCAGTCGTGGTAGTTGTAGGTCACTTTCCCGTAATCCGGCGCGACGTTTTGCGAGTAGTAGCCCAACTCCGTCGCCATGACCGTGAGGCGGCCGTTGATCTTGCCCAGCATGGCGTAGTATTGCGCGCGCAGGTTGCGCCACTCGTCCAGCTTCGCGTGTCGGCGCCGGCAGTCCGCCATTTCCTCGCGCAGCCACGCAAACAAGGCACGCTTGGCGGTGCGGGGGTCGCCCATGTGGATGGTGAGCGAGAGCGCCTCGTGGCGGTCATACTCGGTCGGCTTACGGAGCCGGTCGGCGTCCTGCTTGATGCCGCGATACCTGACCATGCGCAGCATTTTCGGGCCACTCTTTTCCTCACTCATCCTCATCCTCTCCTTCGTCAATGTCGGATTCTGGGGCGGTGGGCTCCATCAGGCGGGGTTCACGCGACGGATTGGGCTCTGCAAGCTCGGCGTCCGCCTCCAGCGCGGCAATCTCGCCCTCCAATTCAGCCTCGACTTGGGCCTGTTCTTCATCCAAGGGGTCCTGGAGGGCGGCCTGGAAGCCCATGCCGTGTCGATCCATCAGATTCAGAAGGACTTCTTGCGCTGCTGCGGCGTGGTTCCAGGTCAAGCGGCGCCATGCGCGGCGGCTGGCCACTACGTCCGCGAGGCGGCCGTCCAGCACCGTGCGCCATTCTTCCTCAAAGGCGCCGTCGAGGCGCCGCAGCGACCCAAGGAGGCTGTAGAGGCGCACCAGGGCAAGGCAGGCGCGCGCTGGCGTTGGGGCGGCCTGTGCCTGCTCCAAGCACGACTGAACGAGGCGTTGGGCGTTGAGTTTCTGGGCGACCTCGACCTCGCCGGGCTCCTGCGGCATGGCTACGGCCTCCCGGTGTCCAAGGCTTCGTCGATGGCGGCGTGCAGAAGGCCGATGAGTTGCTGCGCCCAAACAATGTCCCCGTCCGGCACCAGGACGCCGTGCGGGTCTTGCAGGAGCCGTTCGCGCCGGACGCGGCACTCTTTCCATTCGGTGCAGTGGCCCTCCAGGTCGGGCACCCGGTAGGCAAAGAGGCGTGTCGGGTCGTTGTCGCTCTCGGGTTCCAATCCCACGGTCCAATCGACGCCGTAGGCATTGCACAGGCGCAGGAGGACGAGGATTTCCTGCGGCGTGACATACTCCAGGTCGTGCGGGAGGCGTTGGAGGACTTGGAGGTTGAAGCGGTGGTTCTCCGAGCGCACGTCGGAATCCTTGCCAGCCTGGGGCGCAGGTGGGACAGGTGCGGCAGCTTCGCTCACGCCATGCCTCCGTGGATGCACCTAAGTAGGGTCGGCCCGCTTGAGGCGTGGTGGTGGAGACTCTGGTGCGAGTGGTGGATGGCTTGGCGGGATACGGGGAGTGGCTTCAGACGGAAGGACGGTCTGTGCGGGTGGTTGCCGTGGTGCCCGTCTACGAAGACCCCTTGAAGTTCAAGATCATCTACCATGCCGCCGCTTGAGTTCATGCGCGGCGCCTCCGCTGCACGAAGATGAGCGCGAGGAACCCCAGGATGAGGACAAAGCCCGCAGTGCCTTCCTCGATCCAGGAGTGCCGCTGGTAGTTGCTGATTTGCTTGTAGTCGGGGTTCCAAGTGTAGGGCGGATAACTCGTGAAGCCCGAGGCGTCCGCGACGGCGTTCTGCGTGTTCTGCCAGCCGTGCGGGTCCGTCACCGAAATCTTCACCGACTCGCCGGGGGCGTAGGGGACCGCGAGCGTCGTCTCGTTCGTGACCATGCGCGCCAGAACGACGCTGCCGGTGGGCGAGTCGCGAAACATTGTGAGCGTGAAGTTGTCCCGCGCGTCCGCTGCGCGGAAGACGAAGCGCGCCGTATGGTCGTCTGAGCCCAGCAGGGCGGCCGTGTAGGCTCGGGGTGGATGCACCACGTCGAACTCCACTGGCCAGTCGCGCTCCAGGCCGCCGCCCCACAGGTGCAGGGTGACGCGGTAAAGGCCCGCATCCAATCGGCCGAGGTTGAGGCTCGTGACGTGCGGGTAGGGCCGTGTCCCGTTGCGCCAATCATCCTGCCCGCCGGGGACAGGCAACGGTTGGCCGTTGGCGCGGACCTCGAAGTGGACAAGGCCCGGCTGCGGCACACCACCGCGCACAATCCGGGCCTGCATCGGAATCTCCACGCCTTGGTCGCTGCGATACTGGAACGCGGGCTGCGTGACCACGCGAATGTAATCCGTCGCCACCCGCCCCACCTGCGCCGAGGCAAGAGGCAGCAGAGCAACGGTGGCAACCATCAGGGTAAGATAGACGGCCCGCACCTGCACCGAGCATGACCGCATCCGACGTGAAGGGCCTGAAGCAGGCGACGAAGGACTTGATTGCTCAGGTGCATGGCTTCGAGAAGCAACTCTCCCTCTCGCCGCTGCGGCGCCTGGACATGATTGAGCGCACCCGCGTCTTCGAGAAGCAACTGGAACTGTTCTTCGAGTCCCTGTCCACCCCCACCTGACGGTCATGGGCGGCCTCCCTGGAGCTTCGTGAAGTCCTGCATGGTGCGCTGCTGCACTTCGAGCTGCAACCGGCGGTGGAGGGTGCGAGACTCGTAGGCGGGAACCTGGGCGGTGTCGTAGGTCACTTCACCGTCCAAGTCGCTCACGTTGCGCTCGACAGGGACCGTGATGCCGTAGCCGAGGAACAATCCCTTGCGGGCCAGGAACGCCTTGTTGACGAACGCGCGGTTGCGCCCCTCGCGCCAACTGGCTTCTCCTTACTGGATGCGAAACGAGCCGGGCCAATACCACTTCCTGAGCCACTTCGCCTCCTGCGCACCCGCGCCCAGGAGGGGGATTTCGATGATGGGCAGGCAGTTCCGCATCGCCCCCGCCAAGACGGCCAAGAGCGGCGCGATGACGAGGACATAGACGTTGATGCGCCACGCGGCGAAGTCGAGGGCCGCCTGCTGCACTTGATACCAGACGAAGGCGGCGCCGTCGAGGCCCCCGAGGACGTAGTTCACGAAGAACAACGCCAACCCCGCCAGGAACGCGCAGAGCGTCAGGCGCTCCAGCCACGAGCTGCGCCGCGCAGGCGCGTCAATCGGCATCGGGACCACCGCCGGGGTCAGTCAGGGAGCCCGCGAGGCCACGGCTGCGCTTCGACCTGCGCGGCGCAGGGGAACGGGGTGCAGGCGGCAAGCGGGCGCTCCGCGCGGGCTTGGCGGGCGCCTTGGGGCGCCGGTCGGGCAGGGCGCGCAGTTCGGCGCGCAGCTTGACGAGGTAGCACGCCAAGAGGCCCAAGCCAAGCAAGAGAAGGCCGAGGACGAAGGCGCCGGCGTCTCGGAGGGAGCGCAGTTCGTGGCGTGCGTCTTGGAGGGCGGCGGTCTGGTTGGCGGCGGCCTCATGCAAGACAACACCCACGGCGGCTCCCTGGGCGGCGACGGTGGCGCCGACGTGCTCCACGTCCGCGCGGCGCGAGAGGTCGTCGGGGACGTGGATGGCCTGAACGGCGGCGAGGATGCTGGCCTCGGTCTGCTTCTGGACCTGGGAGGCGTTGACGGCCTCGGCGGCGGTCGCCTGGGCGCCCTCGGCGGCCTGCTGGGCGGCAAGGCTGGCCGCAACAGCGCGGTTGACCTGGGCGGCGATGATGGGCGTCAAGTCCTGCGCGACGAACTCCCCCGTCAAGGTCTGGGGCCCGGACGGGTCCTGGAATGTGAGGCTCCAAGTCCGGCCCCCGTCCGGCACGCCCGCGATGCTCACCACCGCGGCGGGGCCCGCGACGTGGGTGGATTGGCCTGTGTCGAGGGTGAGGGTGGCGTTGCGCGCATCGGGCGGGAGGGGGATGGTGTAGGTGCCCGTCAACGTGAACGGGGGGGCGCGCACGGCCACGCCATCCGCCGAGGCGGGCGGCACGAGCAGGACCAAGAGCAGCAGGCAGGGCAGAGCGTTCGCTAGGTTCATGGGTATCCCTTCATTGCGTCAGGAGGAGAGGGGGAGCGTCAGGGCTTGGGTGTCTTGCCCGCCTTGGCGGCCGATGCCGCCTTGGTGGCGGGCTTGGCGGGCGCCTTCTGCGGCGCGGGGGCCTTCGGCGTCGGCTTTGCTGCGGGCGGGATCTTGGCAGGCGCGGGCTTCGCAGCGGGTGGCGGGACCTTCGGCGCCGGTGGGGGCGCCGTCTTGGGCATGGGCGACGGCATGGCGGGCTTCGGCTTGCCGCCGGGCAGGCCGGAGGCGAAGCTGCCCCAGGCGCCGCCGTCGTCTTCGCCGGGGATGACGGGGGCCATCATCACCGAGAGGTTGCCCTTGCTGATGGTGATGGGTAAGTCGTTGCCCACCTCGATCTCGACGGGCCCGCGGAAGGCGTGAGCGATCTTCTCGATGCGCTTGCGGTCAAACAGGCTGCCCCCGATGGGCACATGGCGGGGGTTGCCGTGGACCGCCTTGAGGTAGGCGTCCAGGTCCGCGACGTAGCGTTCCCGCTTGAGGCCGCTCAAGAGACTGGTGGTGACGGGAACTTCGGCGCGTTGCAGGCGGTCGCGCTCCGCATCCGGTAGGGGCTTGGCATCGCGGCGGAAGACGGCCATCATCTTGTCGAGGCTGTAGAGGGCGCCGCCCTTGCCTAAGTCGTAGTTGAGCCCGGCAAGCGGTTTGGGGTCAATCCGCTTGGCAGCAGCCAGTTTGGCGTGCTTGCGGTCCCCGTAGAGGAGGTGCTTCAGGTCGCCTTCCGTCAGCTTCTCCAGGCGGGCGTTGCTGGGCGGCGCCTTCGTAGTGGTGGGCTTGCCCAGGATGCGCTCCGCCTCCGCCTTCATGGCATCCACGGAGGGCACCTCACGCGAAGGAGCGGCGGGCGAAGAGGAGGCGGCTGGGCGCTCCGGGCGGGGGCTCACCTTCTCGCGCAGACGCCGGCGCTGTTCGGCCTCGCGGCGGAACTTCAGAAACGGGGCGTTGCGGTCGGCGTCGATGGGCTTGGGTTGCCGGGCGCCTTCGGTGTCGATGCCCGCGACGTCGTAGCCACCGGGGCGGCGGGTCCAGTAGAACACGCGCTTGTCGCCGGGTTTGAGGACCACGGCGCCGGTGCGCCGCGCATCGGCGCTCATGGCGCGCTCGCCGCGCATGGCCTCGATGCGGCGCAGCTCACCACGCGGCACGTCGGGGAGCTTGGCGTAGCGCGTCTGCCACGCCTGCTTGGCGGCTTGGCTGCGGCCAGGGCTGATGCCCTTGGCGCGCAGGGCCATCATGGCGGCCTTCTCCTGCGCGGTCTGCTTCTTCTGGTTGCGGGGGCGCCTGGTGGCGCGGCGGGTCTTCATGCATTTGCCTCCAAGGCGTTCAGGAAGGAACGGGACTGGTGCCACGCGGCCTCAATGCCCAAGAGGCATTGCTGCCGCTCGGATTCCTGCGCGGCATCGGGGATGGGTTCGCCGGCCTCCTGCGTGGCCTCCCCCTTGGCCTTCTCGACGGCCACCACAGCAGGGTAGCCCAGACGCAAGAGGGCTGCCAATTCGGCGTAGTATTCCATCAAGCCATCCTCCCACCCAAGGCGCAAGTCGTGGCTGCTCATCTCACGCATGGCCAGATCCCTGAGCTTGTCGGCCTCGCGCACCACGTTCGGATTTCCAGCCAGGGCGTCCACCATCTCGCGCACCCGCTCGCGGGGGAAGGAGCTGAGGAGAACCACGCTGGGGTCGCGGAGGTTCAGCATCAGGACGTGGACAATCTTGCCGCGCACCGAATCGTCCGTGTCCAGCGCCCGGACCTCGTGCGGGAACAGGAATTGCGCGCCTCCCTGCATCCAGGCGTGAACCAAGACGTGGCGAGCGTCACGGCTGCTTTGCAGGCCGCGGGCCACTTGGCGCAGGCACTCGTTCGCCTCCGCCTCCGCGGTAGCGCCGGTGAAGCTGCCCAGGACATGGCGGCTAGTGGGGGTGGGTTCCACGATCCAGATGCGCTCGAAGGGCGCAGGCTCGCGGCGCTGGAGTTCGGTGTCGGTCATGCGTGGCCTCCGTGAGTTAGCAGGATAGCGAACAAGCTCATGCCCGCCTCCGCTTCCGCATGGGTTTCAGGCGTCCTTCCTGATACTCCGATACTTCGTCGCCGCGCTTGCCGTCCAGGCTATCGACGAAAGTGGCCATGTCGCGCTTGGTTGTGCCGCGCTCGTTGTAGATGTGAACCACGTCGCGGCCCTGGCGCAGCACCCGGTCCACGTTCTCCGCCTTGCGGCCCTTCCACTTGCCGCCCTGGAACTCCAAGCGGTCAATGTGCGTCTTCTTGGCGTTATGCTGCATCTTGCGGTTCATGGTCGTCAAGTCGCGCACGATGCGCGGCCGCCGCGTGCCCAGGGTAATCTTGTTGTCCACTGCGCCCGCTTCCGTTGGCGCGTCGGGAATGAAGCCGTAATACGCCTCGCCCTTGCGGAAGTTTTGCGACCCGGCGCGCAAGTCCGATTCAAGCATGGTGTGTTTCTCTTCCCTGGCTCGGTCCTTGCCGTAGTCCGTGATGTGCTGGGTTTCCGTGACGGTGCGCCCGGCCTCGTTCTCGCGGGCGACGTGGACCGCCTCGTGAATCATCGCAAGGCGGCGCTTGCGACCATCTGGCGACTGGATGCGCGCCTGGAAATCGTGGTCATAGATGCGGTCGTTCACCGCAATGTAGGGGATGCGGTAGGCTCCGCTCTTGACGGCGTGCGTGAAGCCGCCCACGCCCGCTTCGCGGGTGCGGCCCACCAGAACGGCGGGCACGTCGAAGGTGCGGGGCTTCCACTTGAAACTCGTCTCCAGGACCTTGACGTAATCCATGAGGAGCTTGCGGTCCTCGCGCTTGCCCATCACCAAGAAGTCTCCTTTCTCGAAGGCGCGGCGCTGCGTTGCAGCGTTCTTGAGGGCCAGCTTCAGCTCGCGCTCGTCGCGCAGAAGCCGCCGCCGCGTGGCTGCATCGACTTCGCTGTCCAGACGCTCTTGCAGACCCGCGAGTTCCTTGCCGAGTGCGTCCTGGCGGTCGCGGAGGGCCTTTAGGTTCTCCTCGCGCCGCTTCTTCCATGCGCTTGGCGTCTTGCCCTTGGGGCCTTTGAGCTTGAAGACCAGGAGGTTGCCCGCCAAGGGGTCCAGGCGGAAGCTGGCCTTGCTGTGGCGGTGCATGAAGGGGATGGTGCTGCCGGGGGTGTCCACGTCCTGCACGTCGTAGCGCCCAGGGTGCGCAATCCAGGTCGCCACGCGGGGGTCGCCCGGCTCGATGGTCTTGGTGTGACTCATCATCAAGTCCAAGAGAATCGCTTGCGGACGGCGGTGGGCGTTGATGTATTGCAGTTGCGCCAAGCTGAGTCTGCTCGCCTTTGCCTGCTCCGGTTTCAACTCGCGCGCCTCACGCGGGGTTTCGCCCAGGCGGCGGCTACGCTGCACCTTCCTGAACGCCCGCTCGTGGGCATACGTCACGCCTCACCACCCCCCGCGTCGGCAAACTTATCCTCTACAGGCCTCCACGTCACGCCGCGCTTTTGCAGAAGCGCGATGAAGCGACCATGCACCGCGTCATACTCGCTTGCCTTGAGCGCGGGCGTCATGTCTTGCAGGATTTCCTCCACGTCCGCCAGAAACGCCTCAGGCTCGGCGTCGTCCTCAAAGTCCAGATCACGGGCGGTTTGGTCGGCCAGTCCCTTCAGGTCCGCATCCGTCACGTCCTGGTTGGTCTTGGCCACTTGGAGCCACGAGACGGGCTCGCTTTCCAGGCTCCAGCCCTGCGTTTCGATGCAGGACCAGTATTCCTTGGCGTTCGCCTCCCAGCCATCAGCGTCGGCCTCGTCGCTTTGGTCGTAGAGGCTCCACGTCTGCCCGTTGTTGTCCTCGACGCGGAGAATCACGCCGCCGTAGCGCGGGGATTCTGTCCATGCCCGCCGGAAGCCGCTGGTGCGCGGCACCGTCGCCTTCCCGGTGTAGTCCTTGACCAACCCTGTCACGCGGTCGGCCAAGGGGTTCATGGTGAGGTTCAAGTCACGGCCGGGAGGCTTGATGGAGGCAAGCGGGACACGCCGCGGCTGCGGCTCGTTGCCCGAGCGGTGGGTGGCGAAGAAGCCCTCGCGCTGCGCGTCCGAGTCAAACGGCATGGCTGGCCTCCTTTACGGTGAAGTAGCGCGCACCGGGCTTCAGGCCAGTGACCACGCGGCCGTCGCTCAGGATGGAGTAAGCCTCCTGGCCTTCCAGGACGGCGCCTGCGGCGTCGTCAGCACTCACGTCTTGCTGAATCTCGTTCTCGAACGCGGTGAGATGGTCTTCGTTGAGCTTGCCGGTGGATGCCAACAGCCGCAAGGCGTCTTGTCGCGTCGGCACGACGCGCACGCCCTTCTTCTGGAGGGCCTGGATGACGGCGGCCTTGAGCCGGGACTGCTGGGCCTCATAGTAGGCGTCCCGGTCGAAGGTGTCCCACTGCTTGCCGTCGAGGTCCACGAGTGCTGCGCTGCAGGACTCGGGCGCCACGTCGTCCCAGGCGTCCATGCTGACCACGCCCAGGTCGCTGATTTCGTTGGGCAGGAACCCCTCCAGGTCGGTCGTGATCCACTCGACCATGCGATGGAAAGCAATGTCCTCGATTTTCTTTGGCTTCTTGGCGCGGGGCAGCGGCGCCGTGCGGGGCTCGCGGTCGTCCGGCCAGAGGCCGCCGTTGAGTCTCCAGCCGCGCATTTTGGCGTCGTGGTGGCTTCCCTTGCGGGTCTTCATCGCTTGCGCCTCCGCTTGCCGGCGTGGATGGCCACCAATCCGGCGAGGACCAGGGCGGAGCTGGCGGCAAACCACACGAGGCCGTTGGTGGCCTCGTCGGGGAAGAACGCCTGGGTCCATTGGAAGCCCAATTTGTCGAGGGGCAGGTAGTAGAGCCCGGCGCCAAGCAGCACGGTTCCCACGGCGATGAGGGGGCCTTGGTGGCGGCGGGTCTTCTGGTAGTGGTAGAGCAGGGCGAAGGCCAGAGCGGCGCCGATGATGAGTTCCAGTCCGGTCAGCAGCAAGCCGTTCATGCCGCACCCCGGTAGCTCGACAAGAGTTCCATGATGGCGGTGAGGGCGCCGCGCTCGAAGGCGGTGGCCTCAGCGCCCCGTAAGGCGTGGCGTCGGCTGGCCTCGAAGGCGTGGCGCAATCCGTCGGCGTAATCGGCCCTCTCGAAGCCGGTGGCCAGGACGTAGGCAGCACCGGTGAGGAATCCCAGGCTCGCGGGGCCCGTGCCGCGCAGAAGGGACTCGTGGGTGCGTGCCAACTCGTGCAGGGCGCGCAGTTCGCGCTCCATCAGGCCGCCTCCTTGCGGGTGATCTTGAAGATGGCCAAGCCGACGGCGAGCAGGACCACGACGAGCAGGACGGGGCCGAGGGTCTGCCATGTCGCGGCGATGGCGATGGCCAAGACCGTGAAGGCTAGCAGCGTGACGGTGCCGAAGATGAGGCGGTCCCTGGGGTCCTGGGCCTCCTTCATCAAGTGCGCGTGACCGGCGGCCGTGACGCCGCTGATGACGGTGGCGAGCTTCGAGATGGCCAGGAGCGCGAGTCCGGCGACCTCGGGGATGATGCCCGAGATGATGCCCCACAGGGTCGCCAAGACGGCGGTAGAGCCGGCGGCGAGGGCGTGGCTGGCCTTCATGGGGTGGCCCTCCCAATCAAGGCGAGGAGGTCCAGGATGCCGTTGACGATGCCCACGAAGGCGTTCAAGAGGCCGGCGAGGGGAACCAAGGGCTCCGGTAGGCCCACGGTGATTCCGACGATGGGGAGTCCGATGAGGGCGAAGATGACGCCGAAGATGATGGTCATGGGGCGAGCGTGGCGGGCGCCGATGCCGATGAGCGCAAGGGCGCCGAGGATGACGCCGGTGCCCGTGATTGCGGCAAGCACGGCGCGCGCCTGGTCGGCGGCGTGCAATTCGGGGATGCGTGCCCCTGCCGCGAGGAACAAGCCGCCCAGCAGGACGACGAGGAGGAGGACGCCGGCGGCCAGCTCGGCTTGATTGGCGGTGACGTGCAGCCTCACGCCTTCACCCCGCGTTTGCGGCGCGCGGCGATGACGACGCCTGCGATGATGGCGAAGATGATGGCGAGGGGGATGCCCCAGGGCCCGGTGAAGAACGCGGCGAGGTCGTCCAGGATGAAGGCGAGGCCGAACCACGCCGCACCTGCGATGAGGCCGGCGGCGACCCAGTTGGCGCTTTGGCGCTTGTCTACGCCCTGCATGAACAAGCCCGCCACCACGCCGATGGCGGCGAGGATGGCGAACCCGATGGTGGCGACCATGAATGTGTTGCCTGTGGCGCCGAAGCCGGAGCCGCCGCCGAGGTCCTTGGGCGGGTCGCTGCTGCCGACTTCGTATTCAATCGTCGTGCTGGTGGCCTTGAGGCCACTGACCGCGGTGGCTTCGATTTGGTAGCGCACCACCACGCCGTCTGTGTGCGGGGGGAGGGTGGCCTCGTAGTGCTGCGCGCCGAGGTTCTGCATCGCCACGTCGGCGGCTGGAGTGAAGGTGTCGGCGTCCTTGGCCTTCGTCCAGGAGTGCAGGACGGCAGTGGCGAGGCCCCAATCGTCGCGGATGACGGCGCTCACCTTGACGGCTTGGCCCGGCGCGACAAGGTTGGGCGTCTGGGTCAGGTTCCCGATGATGGGCGGGCGCGGGTCCTGGTCATAGACTGCGGTAGAATCGCCGGAGGCGCGCAGGTAGGTGTTGCTGGTATACCAACTGCCGCCGGTGCCGCGATACCATTGCGACGTGATGGCCTTGCCTTGGTGGTGCAGCAGCTTCGCGCTGGCCATGACGGTGCCGGCGTCGTTGATGAGGCTCACGTCGCCGGTGTCCGTGTTGGCGCGCAAGTCGTATCGTCGCCACGCGCTAGAGTCGCGGGGTTCGCTGCCGGTAGCGATTTCTTGGTAGTTCTCGCCTGACACCTCGACAAGCTTCACGTCCCAGCCAACGGAGTTTTCCTCGAAGACGACTTGGACGGATTCGCCCCAGGCGCCGGTGTGGTGGCCGTCGCCTTTGGCTTCGACGGTGGCGGTGCCGTCCTTGAAGCTCAACATGCACCGGAACTTCGATTGCGCGAAGTCGGCGCCCGCGAAGATCCAGAAGCGCACACGGTAGGCGTGCTTGTCGTTGGGGAGGGTCTTGCCCAGGTAGTCGTTGGCGAACTCGGTGCGCTGGAAGTCGATGCACTCCTCACTGTCGTAGGGGCTGGGGCAGGGGGCGTGCGTGGGATCGTCGTCCACGTCGAAGCCGTAGTGCGCAACGGGGTTGCCCTGAAACACCAGCTTCTCGCTCAAGGCATCCCCGGGGCAGGCCGCAACGACCAGGGCGAGGACGATCAGGAGGAGCCTCATGCTGCCACGCTCCGGCACACCAGGAAGGCGAGGGCCAAGACGAGCAGGACCGCGACGGCGATGCGCGCGATGCGGGCGGGGCCGTTCTCGGTCGGCCACAGCAGCGCGACCACCGCAACCACGAGAACCGCCGCAAGCGGGAAGCCGGGCCAAGCGTTGGAGTGCGTCTCGACGGCTCCGCCGCCTCCGGCGTCCTCGACGTGGTAAGTGCGGGATTGGTTGCTTGCGGTGCCTGAATTGGATTGGTCGGTGAAGGTGAGCGTGTAGTTCCCTGGCTCCGGGGGCGTCCAGGTCCATGAGAGCGCCGCGTAGAGGGTGGCGGTGAAGTGGTAGGCCCGGCTGGCCAAGGTCGCATTGACGGGGCCGGTGACGCGCAGGGTGACGGTGCCATTCTGCAACCCATCGCTCAGGCTGGCGGTCTTGGTGTAGGTCACAAAGACGCTCTGCCCCACGGTGGCCACGGCGGGAGTGAGGGTGAGGCTGCTGGTGACGGCGGCCTCGGCCAAGGGCAGGAACAGCACGAGCAGGAGGGCCTTCATGGTGTGCGCCTCCGCGCGTAAACCAGCAGCAGCGTTGCCCCGCCGGCCACCGCGACGGCGACCACCACGAGCCACGGCAAAGTCTGGGGGCTGTCGAGGTCCACGAGGCCCCCGCCGCCTTCGCCGTCGGTGGTGCCGTTCATGCCGGAGGTCGAATTGGTGCTGTTCGTGCCCATCCCCGTCGTGGTGCCGGTCTGCGTCGTGGTGCCGCTGCCCGTCGTGGTCCCGGTCTGCGTGGTGCTGCTGCTCGTTGTGGTCCCGGTCTGCGTCTCAGTCCCGGTGCCGGTGCCGGGGTCTGGGAGGGGGTCGGCGTTGCCGGTGCAGCTCGAACTCGGATGGCCCTGGGCGTCGGTGCAGGGCAGAAGGCCCCCGCCGGTGAGGTTGCGGTTGCTGCCCAACGGGATGCCTTGGGTCTTGAGGAGAACTCCCAGCTCGAAGCGGTTGGCGGTGAGACTGGTTGCGGACCAGAGGACTTTGGCGTTGAAGTCAAGGCCCGTGTAGTAGAGATTCCCGGCCGGGATGGGAGCTTGGAGGGTGTCGGTGCCGTTGATGAGGTCCAGGACGTGGTAGATGCCGGCGCTCCCGATGCTCCCAAACGCGCCGTCCAGGCTCATGCTTGCGCTGTGCTGCACCGGGCCGGGGGCATCCCATGTCCTGAATTTCTGGCCGAAGACGTTGGCGAGGACGGCGTGGCCATCACTGGTGAGGACGAGGATGCGGTCCCTGGCACACCCGATGCTGACGGCGTTGTCGAACCCGCCTCCGCCCTGGAACAGGGTGGTGAGGGTGACGACGGGGACATGGTACAGGCTGCCTGCGGATTGTTGTTCCTTGACGGTGGCCTGGTAGATCTTCGTGGGCCCATCCACTCGGACAGCGGCGATGTAGTCCTTCTTCGTCGTGGTGTCGCGCCAAGCGCAGAAATCATTCAGGACGGTGCCGCTGGGGGCGTAGACCTGGCTGGCGGTGGTGGCGGCGTCTTGGGTGTTCTTGTTCATGGTGATGGCGTAGACGCCGACATGGCCGCCCGTGATTTCGGAGTAGGCCCAGGCGAGGGTGGCGTGCTTCACGCACAGCAAGCAATCGCTCTCGACGCTGCCCAAGGAGTAGTCCCAGGGCGCGGATTCCATGGAGCCCACGTCACGGGCATTGCTGGGCGGCATGGAGGCGCCACTGGCGCCGAAGGGGCCGCTGATGTCGGTGTCGCAAAACGATTCTCCCTCGCAGGGGGTTCCCGTGAAGTCGGGTGGGCCCAGGTTCTCGTTGCGGATGTGGAGTTGGTTGACGTTGTTGCCTGTGTCGCAGTCCACGAAGCTTGTGCTGACCTTGCCGCCGGCGTAGCGCGTGGCGACTCCGCCGAGGCGGTTGCAGTTGGCTTCATGGAACGTTCCACTGATGTGGAGGTTGCCGGGGTCGAGGGTCTGCACGTCCTGGCCGCCCGTGCCTGTGCGGCGAACGATGACGCTCTGGTCAAAGGCGTCCGCGCTGAACCCTACCAGGCCCGGCAGGCTCACAGAGACGCTGGCGGCGAGGCTGTTGGGGAAGTCGAGGTTGTCAACTTGGATGCCGCCGCAGGAGTTGCAGGCGAGGTTCCCGACAACGAGGTAGACCAGGGGTGCAGTGAAGATGCCTTGCACGGCATCGGTGGCGGTGATGGTGCGGGTGTAGGTGAAGCCCTGGTGGCTGTCGGAGCGCAACTCCACGGAATCCGTGTGGCTACCAGAGGCGCCGGGGACACTCTTGCAGATGATGCCGAAGTGGTCCTGGAATTGGTTGAAGGCGTTGACGTAAGTGTGATCGTCCACGGTGACACCGTTCGCCACGACTAGGACGTGTGGTGCCATCGAGCCGTCGCTGACGCGCACGCCTTCCAGGGTGACGCTGTTGCGTGGCGCAGTTAGGTTGTCGAGGAGCTGGATTTTGGTTTGGCCGTTGTTTGCCCAAGCACCTTGGCCGATGGCGAAATCGAAGCCCAGCTTGCTTTGCAACTGCGCGGTGCCGGTGGGGTCCTGCTGGACGGGGCAGAACTCGCCGCTCAGGCTACGGAAGGTCTGCGTGGTGGCGGGTGGGACGTAGGCGCACCGGCTGGCCAGTTGCGCGCTGACGCTGGCCAAGCCGATGCAGTCCAGGACGCCGGGGTAGGCGGGGCCGGTGCCCTTGTTCTCGGTGAACTGGTAGAAGGGTTTGCTCGGCCGGGTGCCGAGGGTGTAGTTCCTGAAATCCTCGTAGTTGGGTCCGTGCGTGTAGTGGTTGAGTCCGCTCCACGCCAAGTTGTCGACGTAGGTGGTGGCGTAGGGGGCGCCGTCGGCGTGGATGTAGAAGTTGTTCAGGATCGAGGTGAGCGCCTGGTTGCGGGTCAGGCTCGTGGCGAGGCTGCCCCAGGTGAAGGTGAAGCGGGTCTGGATGCTGGTGCAGACCTGGTTCGTGATCGAGACGTGGAAGAGGCCGGGCGTGGTGACGGTGCCTAGAGGAATACCGGGGCCGGCGCTCGTGCCAAAAAAGCCGTCATGGAACGGGGTCACGGTGGAGCCTGCGGTGCCGGTGCCACGGACCTGGAAGCCCACGCTGCGCCAGTCGTATCGGTCAGGGACGTTGGTGCCGGTGGCGAGGTTGAAGGTGCCGCCCTTGACGAGAAACTCCAACTGCTGGCCGCTGGCCATCGCGGGGAGGTAAACGTCGAAGGAGAACCCAGCGTTGGTGGTGCAGAGGTCCAAGTCACGCGATTGGCCCACGACTGCGGCGTAGCTGTTGGTCGTCCCCGGTGTGAACGCGAGGGCCCGTTGGCTGCCGGTGAGCGTTGTTGCGGCCACCGTGACGGCGCCTGTGGGGCCGTTGGCGCTCGTGGAGTCGTAGCTGCTGAACCACGACGAGCTGGGGGGCACCCCGAGGGGGAGGCCCTCGAAACCCTCAACGTAGCCCACGCCGGTTTGTGCCTGCGCGGTGGGCGTGACGGTGAGCGAGCTGACAACCAGAAGTAGGGCGAGGATAGCGGGGCGGGCGTTCATGGTCATTCCTTCTTGGCTTCGGGTTGAACGACGGAGGAAGCAACGCGCAGCAGGGCGCTGGCGCGGGAATCGCGTTGCAGTCCTTCACGGACGTAGCGTTCCATGAGTTGGCTGACGGTGACGCCCTCGATGCGGCCCATCATCTCGACCACGCCGGCCACGATGCGGCGGTCGGCTCCGGTGAAGTAGAGGTGCTTGACGGGCTCCTCGCTGTGGCCCCGTCGCGCCTTCTCGGTCATCTAGTCCTCCTGCGGCTTGCCGCCAAGGCGCAGTTCCGGGATGCGATGGGGCGTCTCCAGGCAGAACAAGGGGTCGTTGAGGCATTGGATGACGTAGACGCCACGCACGTTGCAGAAGCGTTGGAAGTGAACTCCCGTGTCAAGGGTGTGGCCTTGGACGTTGACGTGGCGCGGTTGAGAGGGGAGGGGCTTGGTGGTGTGTGAGTAGGACATCAGGATCACCGTGTTCGGGGTCAGCGTTGCGAGCAATCCCCGTATGCATTGCAAGAACTTGGAAATCTGGAATCATTCACAGGAAACCTGCAAGCTTCCTGCGCTTCGCGGTCTGACTCGCACAACAGTCTGATTCGACAGGCTTTTCTCCTGGAACTGAGCCGAATCCCTGCTCTAGCTACCGCTAGGCAAGGGAATCAGGCGCAAATTCGGGGAAGCTGCCCAACAGTTGTGTGGGTCAGTCCGTTTCTATGATTGTTAGCAGCCGCCTTCGGTGCGAGGCGGCCCGCCCAAGTGATGCCAGAACGCCTTCCGTCGGCGCAGCTCAGGCGGCGGCGGACTCTGCTCGGGCAAGGTGTCGTCCTGCAAGAGCGCCGGCAGCAACCGCAAAGCTCGCTCCGCGTCGTCCTCACTCGACGGGCTGTTCTCGCGCAGCACCGTGTTCACGCCCAGCGCGACCGGGCCAAGCACGAGCAGGATAGTGACGCCCAGAAGTAAAAGGGAAGCCAAGGAGTCGCTGGGAACTTGCAAGACCGGCAGGAGAGCGGCGACGGCCGGAAGGACGACAAGAAGCAGCGCAGGGAAGATGCGCACGACCAACACTTCTGAAGCCCGCCTCATTGACGAAATGGCCCCAGGAAAGTGTATCCGCTTTGGTTAACTTAAGCTGCCTCGCCATGCGGGCGGATTTCTGTGGCCAGCGGAGTGGGAGGACGCGGTTGGGCAATCTCGGACACCGTTTTGGCGCGAAGAACGCGGCCATCGCGCACCACCAAGCCAGCCTCAATCAGCCGGGCAAGGCGATCATAGGTCGCCGTGCGAGCCCACTTCCACTCCTGGCGCGCGTGTTGGACGGCCTTGGAGCGCCGCACTCCCTGGTTGGCCAAGAGGTAGTCTTGGAACTGGCGGGTGGCTTCATCCTGAAGCGCCGTCAACGCAGCTTGCGCCTGAGCAGAGAACCGACCATGGTTCTCGAAGTAGCGCGTCGTATGACCACCCCGGCGCGGGACAATCTGATTCGAGGTTGCAAGGATTTGCACATGGTAGCGAACCGTCTCACGCGCAGTTCCGGTAAGATTGGCCAGTTCATCCAAGCTAACGCCGGGCCGGTTCTCGATGAGCTGCAAAATCGCTTGGCGACGTTCCGACCGTTCACGGCTGACCCTGCTGAACAGGCCCAACATCAACTTCACGAGGAGGCCAAAGCCGCCGATGAGGGCCAACCCAACGCCGACTTTTTGTGGTCCCGTCAAGCCCCAGGCCGCAGACTCATCGAAAACGGCGCTCGTGTAGCCGGCCATGGCCGCGCGCAAGCGATGGGGACCGGAGCCGACGGCCAAGCCTTGCAGTGTGAGGTTGCCGTTGGCCAGCAAGGTCTTTCCGTCTGGATCTGGGCAGTCTTGCGAGCCGCAAGTGCCTTGCAAGCTGGCGTCCGGGAGCCGCACTTGCCCTTGCAGGTTGAGGTCCATGGACCCGCTGCCCACGGCGGCGACCCAGACTTCTCCCAAGCCTTCCAAGCTCCCCTTTGGGGTGTCCAGTCCGATGTAAGACATCCGCGCAAGGCGAGTTGTTCCTCCCGTCTCGGACGAGAGACCCCATGTCTGGCTGCTGTCGGGGCATGAAGACGTGCGACAATCAACCGTGGCGTTGTGCCACAGGAGGTTTCGGATGCCTTCCACATGCAACGTCATGGCCACGGTAGTGCCGATACGTCCGGCCCTGATGCCGACGGCGGGCTGGTCTTCCAGCAGCCGCAGCATGGCCGGTGGGTCGGACTGCATCATCCCCTCGGGGATAGTCACGGGTGGAAGCTGGTCGTAGGCCCAGGAGTTGGATTCGGCATAACGCAGATCCAGCGCGCTCCCCGGCATACTTAGCTGGATGGAGTCCGCGCGCACGAACAGCGAGGACCATTGCCCACCTAATCGAAGATCGCCCTTTGCTGGACCCAGCGAGCTTGTCGCTGGCGGCAGGGGGAGAGGAAACCAACCGCGGTCGCTTGGGCCGGGGCGGCTGAGAACGGCATAAGTGAAGTTCGTCTGGGTTCCACCGTCCGGCAAGGTAAGGTGGAAGGAACTGTCTCCTGAATTGCGGAAGACGATGAACGCCCATTGGCCATCCTCGATGACGGCGCTTCCTTGTGCTTGGGCGGGAGCCGAAAAATCCACCTTAGACGAAACCGGCAACCCCGATGCCGCCGGCAGCAGCGCGGCAAAGAGCGCTACGACTCCCAATGCCTTGGGAGTGGTCAAGTGGACACAGGATGTTCGCATAGCCGGTCCGAGAAGAAGGTGATTTTTCCTTCACCGGCCAGCGAAGGGAAATACCGAGCGGTGCCCACGAAGTTCCCTTCGGGTGGAGGTAGGAGCATTGGTGGATGCATAGTACCATATGCTGGCCGGTCAGTGACCATTTGACCTACACGTGTGTAAGCAATGTCAAGTTGTGCCAAACCGTCTCCACGTGGCCACCAGAAGCGATCTTGCAAAGAATAAGGCTGGGTTGTGCTGTCATCCAAGACATTGATTTCTGAGCGAGCTTGGCCGGGTGGGGCCCAAGACCAGGTGCGCTGGGTCAAGGCGCCTGCCGCTTGGGCGGTTGACTGGATGTCTGCGTAAATGGCAGGCATTCCATACTGTGTCTTCAGGTAGTCCGCGATTTCAGCATCGTTGATGACGAAGACATTCAAGATATGGGGCGAGGTTGGCCCCGTCTGGTTCGTCATGTCACATTTGGTCGGGAGGTCAGCGTTTGTGTG
This sequence comes from Thermoplasmatota archaeon, assembly GCA_046352715.1. Lineage (GTDB taxonomy): Archaea > Thermoplasmatota > E2 > JACPAO01 > JAHFTW01 > JAHFTW01. The sequence goes on from JBHELM010000154.1 coordinate 20,347, forward strand.
ACCGTCCCAGACAAACCGGATGGGTCCTCGCTCGTAGG
>JBHELM010000155.1:0-8872 GCA_046352715.1 Thermoplasmatota archaeon
CCCGTAGGCCTCCCCGTTGAAGTCGGGGTCATAGCCCGCGGCGATCAGGGCCGCGACCTTGCGCTCCTCGCGCGCCTTCCAGTTGATGAAATCCTCGATCTCGGGGTGGTCCATGTCGAGGGAGACCATCTTTGCGGCGCGACGCGTGGTGCCGCCGGACTTCGTGGCGCCGGCGCCGGCGTCGAGGACCTTGAGGAACGACATGAGGCCGGAGCTCGTGCCGCCGCCGGAGAGCTTCTCGTACTTGGAGCGGAGCCGGCTGAAGTTCGTGCCCGTGCCGGAGCCGTACTTGAAGAGTCGTGCCTCGGAGGCGAGGAGCTCGAAGATGCCTTTGCGCTCGACGAGGTTGTCCTCGACGCGCTGGATGAAGCAGGCGCTGCACTGCGGGCGGGAGTAGTTGTTCTTGATGGCCTCGACCTGCTGCGTCTCCTCGTTCCAGGCCCAGTTGCCGCCGGAGCCCTGGACGCCGTACACGTGGTGGTGGCCGCAGTTGAACCAGACCGGGCTGTTGAAGGCGCCGACCTGGCGGATCATCATGTGCTTGAGTTCGGCTTCGAAAGTGTCCGCGTCGTCGGCGGTGGCGAAGTAGCCGTGCGACTGGCCCCACCAGCGGATGGAGTTGGCGATGCGGTGCACGACTTGTGCTGCGGACGTCTCGCCGCCCAGGGAACCGTCGGCCTGGGGGACGCCGGCCTTGCGGAAGTACTTCGAGACGATGATGTCGGTGGCAAGCTGGCTCCAGTCCTTGGGGACCTCGGCTGCGTCCACCTGGAAGACGACGGTGCCGTCCGGCTCCTTGATGACGGACTTGCGGGTGGTCCACGAGACGTCGGCGTAGGGATCGACGCCGGGCTTCGTGTAATGGCGCTCCACGTGCAGGCAGGCCCGGCTGGCAGGGGCGGAGCGAGCACGGGCGCTGCCGGAGCCGACTCCGGGGCCTTGCCATCCTTCTTCACGATGAGGCTACCTTCAAAATCCATTTGCGCGTCGTTGCTCTTCATGGTATCCCCTCCAGAGGACCGACTGGGGTCCATGGGGAGGGTCCGCGTCCCCCATGTCATCCCGCCCCGAGCCGAAGGCTTGCCCCTCGCCCCGCTTGCATCCCATCCCCCCGGCGCGAGGCCAGGGCCCCCGGGACTGGGTCCGCAGGGGAACCCAACGAACCGGGGGGGGTTTATGCCCACTCTGATAACACAGCGGGCGTCCCCACAGAAGGGGCCTCCCTATTTCCCCCTTTACTCGAAATAGTGCCTGATAACAAAAACACTGTTGCGCCTGGACCGGAAGAGACAGGGGGCTACTGCTACCCAGTCTTGGTGCCCTTACTGGTCGCAGGCGTGATGGTTCTCGGCAACCCAGGGCGGCGGAGGGTGCGGCTCGCTTTGCGGCAAACCGTCCGGCAAACGGAGATGAGGGCAAGCCCCATGCGGGCCGCGTGGCCAGGGCTTTCATCAACGCGACCATCTGGACGATGGCGCCGAAGGGGTCGGGAGTGAGGCCTGGCGTCAGTCCCGATGGAGGGGCGCAACCCTGGCTGCAGCGGGCCGACGCCCTCCTTTGGGAAGACGACACGATCCTGGCCGTCGGCAAGGAGGCGGAGGTCCTCCGGCAGGCGCGGGAGGCAGGGGCGACGATCGAGGATCTGGGCGGGCGCGTGGTCTTCCCCGGCTTCGTGGACGCCCACATGCACTTCATCCACGCCGGCATCAAGCATCTGCGGCCCGACCTGCGCGGCTCCCGCAGCCTCGAGGACTGCATGGCGCGAGTGGAGTCCTGGCTGCGCGACCACCCCGGCACCGACGCGGTGACAGGGGAAGGCTGGGACGAGTCGGGTTGGGAGGAGCGGCGCCGGCCGACGCGGCAGGACCTTGACCGGGCAGCCGCCGCTGCGGGCCAGCCGGACCGCCCCCTCGTGCTGCGCCGCATCGACGGCCACATCGCAGTCGCGAATTCCGCGGCCCTCCCAACAATCCGGCGCCGGTGGGATTCGGCCGACGTCGTGGACATGGGGAGCGGTGTCCTCCTCGAGGAGGCGAGCCTGTACCTGAACGAGGCCATCCCCGCCTCCGCGGCGACCCTTGACGCGGCCGTACTGGAGGCATGCCGCCTCGCGCATGCGCACGGCGTCACTTCGCTGGGGGACTACTCGCAGGCGCCCTTCCGCGCAGCCCTGCAGCGCGCCGCCGCCCGAGGCACCCTCACCGTACGCGTCGCAAGCAGCATCTACGTGCAGCAGCTCGACGGCGAGAGGGCGACCGGGTTCCGGTCGGGGCGGCGGGCGCTTGGCCCCAAGGACGAGGCCGCACTGCCGCAGCCAGGCTCGCATGACGGTGTCGTGCCCGGAGTCGCGGGCGGTGACCCTGTTTCGGGAGGGACCTCACCTTTCCTGCGGGATGCCGGCCTGAAGGTCTTCCTGGACGGTTCCCTTGGGGCGCACACCGCGGCGCTGCGGGAGGAATACCTGGACGCGCCGGGGCACAATCATGGGGATCCGGCGCGGCCTGGCGCAGCCGGGCAGGCAACGGGTCAGCCGGGCGCGTCTGGCCAGCCGGCCAAGCGTGGCAAGCTCAACTGGAGCGACGCCGAATTGGAGGGACTGTTCGTCCAGGCCCACGAGGCGGGCGTCCAGGTCCACGCCCACGCCATCGGCGACGCCGCCATCGACCAGGGGCTTGCCGCCTTCGCCAAGGTCGCCGCCCGCGCGGGTCCGGCTGGCTGGGGCCGGAACGCCCTGCGGCACCGCTTCGAGCATTTCGAGATCGTGCACGACGGCCAGATGAAGCAGGCGGCGGCGCTGGGCATCGTCTCCTCCAGCCAACCGAACTTCGTGGGCGAGTGGAGCTCCAAGGGCGGGATGTACGAGGCGCGCCTGGGGCGCCGGTTCCTCCTCAACAACCGCTTCCAGGACATGAATCGGGCCGGCATCGCGATCGCCTTCGGCAGTGATGGGATGCCGTTCGGGCCCCTTGTCGGGATCCAGGCCGCGACGCTGCACCCCGACGTGCCGCAGCGCATGGCGCCCCTGGAGGCCGTGTGGCACTACACCTGGATGGCCGCCTGGAGCCTCCATTGGGAGCAGGTCGTGGGCTCCCTGGAAGTCGGCAAGAAGGCGGACTTCGTCGTCCTGGAGGATACGGACCTGGAGGCGCCGCCGGGGGCGTGGCGCATCCGCGAGACCATCGTGGCGGGCGAGGTCATGTTCCAGCGCAGCAAGCCGCCTGCGCCGTCACGCTCTTGAGGCCTCCTGTCCAAAGTATTAGACCCCCTCTGGCACACTTGTTGGTTTTGCAGCGTCCGGTGGGCTTGGGCAGGAAATATGCTGTCGAGAATCAGCCCCTTGGCTTCGCGTGGGCTGTTTCGCAATCTCACTGGGCTTCGTACGCCGCCCCGCTGCCGATCGCTCCGCCAAACTCCTGCTTTGTCGAGACCCGGCCCCATGGGGCCCCGCTACCGATCGCTCCGCCGAACTCCTGCTTTGCCGAGACCCGGCCCCATGGGTTCGCATGGAACGATGTGAAAGGGGAAAGTCGAAGGAAAGTCTTCGTTTGACCGCTTTCTTCGTAGGACACTTCATATACAATTGAGTGTTTAGCGTTCTGGGTCTGATGAATCCAGTGGAAGTAAGGCATCAAGCCTTCCATCCTATGAAGCGGTTCCAGCGGAAGACGGGGGGCGGGCCTCTTCCGAGGTCCCTCTTCCTCCGAAACCATTTGGCAACCGTTTTCCTTCCCGTGGAACTCCAAAGGCCACCATGGCGAGCCTCCGTCGCCTCAAGCCCCTGCCGATCCCAGGGCCCGAGCTGGCGCGGCTCAAGGAGACCCTGCATCCGGAATACGGCTCCAAGCTGCACGAATCCAGCAGCGACGACGGTGAGACGCAGCGCCTCCTTGTGATCCGCGTGCCGCGCGACGAGCCCGACATGGTGAACGACGTCGAGCATGCCATCGAGTACCTCCACCCCGGGGAGCTTGCCGACGCCCAGGCCTGCCTCCTTGTTGGCAACGGCAAGACCCTCCTCGTCCCGGCCCAGCCCATGCGGGACCTCATGGCCGCCCGCGTCCAGTTCGACCGCCGCCAATGCCACCTCCTGCGCGGGCAACTCGGCCCCAGCGAGCATCGCTTGTTCAAGGCCCCCGAGGACCCACGCCGGCTCGTCCGCCTCGCCATCCGGTTCAACCGCCACCGTGTCACGGACGTGGAAGAGAACGACCTCCTCGCCGCCGCCCGCGGTCTCGGCCCCAAACTCGCGACCCCCGCCTTCCGCGAGGTCCGCTCCGTGTACCTCGTTGCCGACAAGGACGACGTCCGCATGGACGCCGACCTCTTCTTCCAGGACCTCCAGGCGCGTTGGGGCGAGGAGACCGAGCGGCACCGCCTCGCCGAGGAGATCGTGCAGAAGGAGACCGCCAAGCGCATCCAGCTGGAAGCCGAGCGCCAAGCGCTTCTTGCCAGCCTCGGTCCCGGTCCCCGCGTCGCCATGGCCCCTCTCAAGCACCGTGTCCCCGCCGGCGACTGGGAATCCGCGGCACCGCCGGGCGGCCATCCTGCCGATCCGGGACGTTCCGCCATGTACGCCCACCTGGACGCGCTCCTTGGGCTCCCCCAGACCGCCGTTTCCAACGCCCCGCCCCCTGCGACCGACGCCTTTGCGCCCATCCATTCGCCCCTCGCCGCGCCCCCCCCGGCCGTTGCCAAGTCGCCGGCCTCACCGCATCTCGCGGCCCTGCAGACAGCCCTTGTGGCCTCCGGCTTCGACGTCCTTGCCCACCCCGGCGGGCCGCATGGCATCGACCTTGCAGCCGAACGCGCGAGTGGCTTCCCAGCCCGCCTCGTCGCGTACCTCCCCGCCCGCCTCGGCGTAGCACTCGCCGACCAGGTCCTTGCCGCCGCTAAGAAACTGGAGGTGGACCTCGCCCTCGTCGTCTGCTCCGACGCCGAGCCCGAGGCCCGCAAGCGTTTCATCGCCACGCGCGCCCGCTGGGTGGATCCGGCGATCCTGGGTGACCTGCAGATCTAGACGCCGCTCTAGGACCGCAAGGCCCAGGCCAGGACACTGCCAAAGACCACGATCACGCCGGCGCCTCCGAAAAACCCGGTGACCAGCCGCCTGCCGTTCGTCGAGGGCAACCCCAGCCACGTCTGCAGCGCCCAGTCCGCCGTGCAAGCGGCGATGGCGAGGCAAGCGGGCCCCCAACCCCACGGTGTTGCGAGGAGACGCCACGAGAAGGCCGCCGCGGCCGCCACCCCGACTGCGGCCACGCCCTGCCCTGCAAGGACGCCCACGCAGCGCGCGCACAGCCACATTGGCCTTCCATCCCACCGGAAGCACCGGTCCGGGATGCCATGGCAGTGCCAGACCCGCCCGAACCACGCGGGCGGAGCGCACCGCCAGCCGGTCGCGAGGGCCTGGTCAAAGACGGACGCGGTTGCCACAGTTGTTGCAGATGCGGTCGAGTTTCTTGGAGCCTGCGCCCCCCAGGAACGCGCCGAGCGGGCCGCAGCAGCAGAATCCCGTGGCCCCCTTCCCCCAGCCGTAGCCTTGCTTGTCCAGGCTGAACGAAGTCGAACCGCACCGGGAGCAGACGGGATTGGGTCCGTTGGCGGGAGGCGCCGCGGCATGCGGGGGCCAATCCGGGGCGGCAGGAGGGCGTGTCCAGCCGGCCTCGGGGTCCGGCCATGCCGTAGCCGCCGACGTCGCCGTGGCCCCGAACCCGCATCGCGGGCACATGGGACGCTGCCCATCCTGGTACTCCACGACGGTCTGGCAACGGGGGCAGGAAAGTCGCCGGGCGGCCACGACGTGTCGAGTCGGGGCGCGATATAAATCGCTGCCTGGATGGCCGGACGGTGCACCAACCCCTGTCCACACGCCATTTGAACGGCGGACCCCTGCAGAGCGCATGGAGGCTATCCTGGACGCACTGCCCACCGCATGCTCCAGCCTCGATGCCCTCCTCGACGGCGGCCTCGAGGCGGACGCCATCACCCTCGTCTTCGGCGAAGGCGGCTCTGGCAAGACGAACCTGGCCCTGCAGTGCGCCCGGGAAGCAGCCCTGCGCGGCCGCCGCATCGCCTACGTGGACACGGAAGGGGTGAGCTCCGTCCGCCTGCAGCAGGTCTTCGGCGGCCGCAGCGACCTCGAGGAGCGCATCCTCTTCTTCACGCCCTACACGATTGAGGAGCAGGAGCGCCTCGTGCAGAACGCCACACGCGTGCCCGAGCTTGGCCTCGTCGTCGTCGATTCCATCAACATGCATTACCGCCTCCACATCGACGGCGGCGCCGACGCCGAATCGGAGGCGGCGCGCAGCCTGTACCGGCAACTGCATCACCTTACCGGGTTCGCGCGCCAGAACCGCGTCCCGGTCCTCGTCACGGGGCAGGTGTACGGCGGCGAGGACACGACGCAGCCGTTCGCCCGCCGCGTCATGGAGCACTTGGTCAAGGCCTTGGTCCGCTTCGAGAAGCGGCCCGACGGCACACGCCGGGCCACCGTGATCAAGCACCGCTCCATCGAGGAGGGCAGGACCGCGCAGTTCCGCATCGCGGCCCACGGTTTGGCCGGCGGCTGACCGCCCTCCCTTCACCCCCTTCCTGACTCACCACTGACCCCGCCCCCGCGGCTCCGGCATCTCCTGGTGGCCTGCTTGCCCAGTTGCCGAGGGTTCCCGTCGGCTTTGGATCGAATGCCCACCGTGGGCCGTTCCGCACGGCCGTTTTCCGGCCGCTTTTCGCGCCAGGTATTAACCAATGGCCGCAACGCTCATATGCTTAAGAGGTGGACTTTAGGTCATGCGATCCCGCAGGGCGGTACGCCCCATCCTGGCCGGCTTGGCCCTCGCCCTGCTCGTGCCTTTGGCGGCTGCGAACCCCCTGCCGGGCCATTCCCGTTTCAATCCCGACGACATGCTCGGCAACGGGTTGAACCCCCCCGGCCCGCAAGGCGGCGCTCCCATCCAGGCCCCCGGGGAGGACCCGGGCGCCGGCGCCGCTCCAGGCTTCGCCGACGGCGTGCGCGGCAGCTTCCAGGACCAGTTCCTCGTCGCAGGCCTTGCCACGGTCTCGGTCGCCGGCGTCGGCCTGCTTGGTGTCGCCCTCGTCTCCCGCTACCTGACACCCAAGGAGGCGCTCAAGAACCCGCAGCGCGCCATGCTGTACGGCTTCGTGCGCGGCAACCCCGGCGTCCACCTCAAGCGGCTCTCCGAAGAGTTCCACATGAAGACGTCGAGCATCCTCTGGCACATCCGGAAATTGGAGTCGGCCGACCTCGTCCACTCCGAGCGCGCCAACGGCTTCCGCGTCTTCTACCCCACCGCAGGCGGCGTCGAGGTGCGCAACGTGAGCCGCGCCGTCACCGCCCTGCAGAACGCCAACGCCGCGGCCTTGTTTGCCGCCCTCGAGACCCTGCCCGGCTCCGCGTCGGGCAAGCTCGCCGACGTCCTGCGCATGCACGCCGGTACTGCGCGCTGGCACCTCAAGAAGCTCAAGGAATTCGGACTGGTCGAGGAGGTGCCGGGCCCTGAAGGCGCCCGCTACCTGCCCACTCCCCTCGGCCGGAAAGCCTTCGCATCCCTGTCCAGCGCGGGGCAACCCGTCGCTGCGGCCAACGCCGCGATCGTCACGGCATAGAAAGTCGTCAGGTGAAGCACCATGTTCCCCAGCCTCGGCTCCGTCCTTGCCGCCGGACTTCCGTCCGCCCCCAGCCTGCCTCCCGTCGCCCCTCCCGTGGACGGCGGCCTCTTCGACACCGGCCTCGTCGTGGGCCTTGGCCTCACCGGCCTGGGCGTCGGCGCCGTGCTGAGCCTGCTCTACTACTTCGGTGTCGGCGGCCTGCGCCAGATCGACTCCAAGAACGTCCTGCAGCACCCGCTCCGGCAGGCGCTCCTGCAGACCGTGCAGGCCGAGCCCGGCGCCCACCTGCGCGAGCTTGCCGCCCGCCACCACACGGCCGTCACGAACACGCAGTGGCACCTGCGCAAGCTCGAGATGGCGAACCTCGTGAAGACGCAGAAGGTGCAAGGAAAGCGCGTCTATTACCCGGTCCAAGGCGGTGTCGCCACCCGCGACCGCGCCATCCAGAACGCAGCGCTCCGCAACCCCAACGCCGAAGCCGTCCGCGCCTTCGTCGCGGCCAACCCCGGCGCCGAGGCGTCCGACGTCTCCGGCAACTTGCACCTCAACCCCGGCACGGTGCGCTGGCACCTGCGGCGCCTGGAGGACGCGAACCTCCTCCGCGTCATCACGGAAGGGGACGCGACGCATTTCTACGCCATGACGCCCAACCGCCCCGACCGCCCGCCCCGCCCCGTGCGGTACCCGAGCGAGGCCGGCGCGGCGACCGGCGCGGCGACCACCCCTGGCGCCGACGCAGACGAGACCGAGACGCCCGCCCAGTGACGCCGACGGCCAACGCGGGTCCACTGGTTAGTTAAAGCCCGTGCCCTTGGCCGTTCCGTGGCCGGGCCGCACCGTCGGACGGCGGGCCCGTGACGACATGAGACGTGCACTGCTGGCCGCCCTCACTCTCCTCGTCCCCGTGCTGGCAGGCTGCAGCAACCCCTTCGCGAACCCGCAACCGGTCATCACGTACGCCGACCTCGCAGGGTGGACGGCCAACCGCACCTCCGCCGACCCCACGGGCCGCAACGCCACCGCCTGGCCCGACATGGACGGTGTGACCCTCACCATCATCGACAACGGGGCGTTCAAGTACGTCTTCGACGACGCCGCGAAGCGCTTCAAGACGCTCACCGGCATCACCGTGAAGCTCGAGGACGGCAAGGAGACCCTGGACAGCCTCGACACATTGGAGCGCACCCACAAGTCCGGCAAGTTCGACCTCATCTGGGGCATCGACAACATGGTGTACGGC
>JBHELM010000156.1:0-6862 GCA_046352715.1 Thermoplasmatota archaeon
CGGCTTCGCCGGCGGCGGGGGAGGAGGCGGCGGGGGCGGCACCACCGCGCCCCTCGACAGCGACGGCGACGGCTTCACCGACTCCGCGGAGGCCACCGCCGGCAGCGACCCCCACAACGCGGCCTCCCGGCCCGACGACCGCGACGGCGACGGCAAGGCCAACGCCAGCGACAACTGCCCCGCGGCCGCCAACGCCGACCAGAAGGACACCGACCGCGACGGCATCGGCGACGCCTGCGACCCCGTCAACGACAGCCCCAGCGACGACCAGGACCACGACGGCGCCAAGAACAGCGCCGACAACTGCCCCACCCTCGCCAACGCCGACCAGAAGGACGGCGACGGCGACGGGGCCGGCGACGTGTGCGACCCCACCCTGCTCGACGGCCCGCTCGGCGACCTCGACCACGACGGCTTCACCAACCGCGCCGAGACGACGGCCGGCACCGACCCACGCGACCGCGACTCGCCCCCCTGGCGGGCGACGCACGCCTTCGCCGTGCCCGCCAACCGCGCGGCGGCCCCCGGCGTCTTCGTCGGCTGGGCCGTCCCGCTGCACGCCCACATCAAGGCCTACCTGCTGTGGCGCGAGGCGCCCGCGGCCACCACCCTCGTCGGCAGCTTCCCCGCCGGCGAGACCTCGTACCGCTACGACGACCGGCAGGCCCCCGACGAGACCCTGCACTACCTCGTCCAGCCCCAGTTCGACGGCGTTGACACGCTGCTGCTGGACCCGGCCAACGGCACGCGCACCAACGCCGTGACGCTGCACAGCGTCGTCATGGACTGCCCCGACCTGTGCGCCGCGCTCAAGCAGAGGTGGGGCCTCGACCCCGACGCGGCGGACAGCGACGGCGACGGCCGCAGCGACGGCGACGAGGTGACCGGCGCCCGCGGCTTCTTCAGCCTCCCCATCCTGGCCGACTCCAACGGCAACGGCCTGGCCGACGGTGCGGAGGTGGCGCGCGGCCTCGACCCCCTCGACAACCACCCGGCGCCGCCCCAGGTCCCCCCCGCCAAGCGCTCGCCGCCCGCCGCGGCCATCCTGGTGGCGGTCGGCCTGCTGGCCCTCGCGTGGCGCCGCCGATGAACGAGGAGGACGTGTACGACGGCGCCTTCGCCCGCCCCGCGCGCTGGCTGCTGGCGCACCGCGTCCACCCCAACCACCTCACGTTCCTCCAACTCCCCGTCTTCGCGCTGCAGATCGTCGCCGCCATCCGGGGCTGGGCCTACGTCTTCGCGTTCTCGACCATCCTCATCATCGTCCTCGACGGCGGCGACGGCATCCTGGCCCGCGTCGGCCGCCTCCAGACCAAGGCCGGCGCCGTCCTCGACTCCACGTTCGACACCCTCGGCATCGCCATCGTCATGTGGGGCGCCACCCGCTTCTACCCCGAGCAGGCCGCCTGGCTGATGTTCCTGTTCCTGGGCAACATCGTCCTGTTCCTCCAGAACGCGCTGCTGAACGAGAAGGTCATCGCCTACCTGCGCGGCCCCGTCGCCATCGCGGTGGCGTGGCCCGACACCCTGCTGGGCGGCCTCGCCCTCGCCACCATCGTCATCGCCGTGCTGCTGGCCCTGCGGACGCCGGCCACGCTGCGGGCTCTGGCGCAGAAGGCGCCGGTGGCTTGAGCGCCGCCTCCTGGACCACGAACCACGCGAAGGGGCCGGCCTTTCGCGCAGCCGCCGGCAGGCCACCGCCCCCCAAGCCGACCCGTTATCTACGCGCTCCCCTGCTGGCCGGCGTGGCCACCCCGACGCCGACCGCCGCCCCCTCCGTGACCCTCACGGGGCGGCAGGTGTGGCGGCTGCTGCCGTTCGTCAAGCCCTACAAGCGGCGCGTCGCGGCGGGCCTGGCGCTCAACGCGATGGCGCGGCTGTTCGACCTGCTGCCCTTCCTCGTCATCGGCAGCCTCGTCGACCACCTCAGCGGCAGCGGCTTCGCCGGCTTCGGCTGGGGGCCCCTGGCGTGGTACGGCCTGGGCATTTTCGGCACCTTCGCGGGGCTGGCGCTGTTCCAGTCGGGCAGCGACTACGCCTGGGACACCTTGGCGCAGAAGGTGCGGCACGACATCCGCACCAAGCTCTACGCGCACCTGCAGCGGCTCGACGTGAGCTACTTCGAGGAGCGCCCCAGCGGCGACATCATGTCGGTCCTGAGCAGCGACGTCGACACGCTGGAGAACTTCCTCAGCGACGCCACCACCTCGATGGTGCGCCTGCTCGTCACCTTCGTCGGCATCTACGGCTTCCTGCTCTGGCTCGACTGGCACCTCGCGCTGGTGCTGTTCGCGCCGCTGCCCATCGCCGTCGTCATCGTGCGCGTCTTCGCCAAGAAGATCGCGCCGCAGTACCGCCGCAACCGCGAGGCCGTCGGCGGCATGAACGCCGTGCTGGAGAACAACCTGCAGGGCATCGGCGTCATCCAGGCCTACACCTCGGAGGCGCACCAGGAGGCCCGCATGGAGGTGCAGAGCGCCGAGTACCGCGACGCCGCCGTCCAGGCCGCCGCCCTGCGCGCCCGCTTCATCCCCCTGCTGTACCTGGTGGCGGGCCTGTCGTTCGCCGGCCTTATCACCGTCGGCGGCTACCTGACGTTCAACGGCTACGGCCCCAGCCTCGGCGACTACGTCACCTTCATCCTGTTCGCGATGCGCCTCATCATGCCGCTGTTCATCCTCAACGCCCTCTTCACCCAGGTGCAGCGCAGCGAGGCGAGCGCCAAGCGCATCTTCGAGGTGCTGGACACCCAGCCCCGCATCCGCGACGCGCCGGGCGCCGTCCCCCTGCGCGCCCCGCCGACGAGCCTGGAGTTCCGCGGCGTCCACTTCGCCTACCCCAAGCGCGACCCCGTCCTGCACGGCATCGGCTTCACCCTCACCCCCGGCCACGTCCTCGGCGTCGTCGGCCCCACCGGCGCCGGCAAGTCCACCCTCATCAAGCTCCTGCTGCGCTACTACGACCCCGCGCAGGGCCAGGTTCTGGTCGACGGCCGCCCCCTCACCGACTACACCCTCGCCAGCCTGCGGAGCCACATTGGCTACGTCAGCCAGGAGGCGTTCCTGTTCAGCGGCACCGTCGCCGAGAACGTCCGCCTCGGCAGCCCTACCGCCACCCTCGCCCAGGTGCAGGAGGCCGCCCGCATCGCCGGCGCCGCCGAGTTCATCGACGCGCTGCCCAAGGGCTACGACACCCTGATTGGAGAACGCGGCCTGAAGCTCTCGGGGGGGCAACGGCAGCGCATCAGCTTGGCGCGTGCAATCCTGCGCGACCCCGCAATCCTGGTCTTGGACGAAGCCACGTCTGCGGTGGACACACGCACCGAGGAATTGATCCAGAGGAACCTCCACCAGTTCCGCAAGGGTCGCATGACCCTTGCCGTTGCCCACCGCCTGAGCACCGTGCGGCAGAGCGATGAAATCCTGGTCATCGTGGATGGCGTCATCACCGAACGCGGCCGCCACGACGACCTGGTCTCGAAAGGTGGCGTCTACGCCGATTTGTGGCGGGTGCAGAGCGGGGAGCGGGCACGGGTGGAGGCCGTGGCGAGCACGCCGCCGAGCGTGCAGCGAAACTGAAGCTTCGTCCTCCCGGCTTGGCTATCGAACCCACCGGATGGTTGGCAGGGAAGCAGACTTGGCTGCACGCTTGATGACCGCCTTTGATACCTTGCCGTCCCACTCCATCTCATACAAGTCATGCCCATCCCGGCGGGTGGATGCAGGGGCAAGTAGCCGCGCTCCTTGGCCTTGCAGGAGGTCTTCGCCGCTTTTCGTCGCGGCGACAGCAAGCACTCTACGCTGTGCAGTTCCATAGACGGTCTCGATGAGCCGTGCCAGCCCGCCAATCAGTTGCGCAGCGATAACGTGCCCGCGAAGCGTTCCAGTTTCCGAAGCTGCGATTCCTGATATGTAGAGCGCCGCGATGCTCTCTTGGTCGCTTGGCCCACAAATGTGGTGCGGGCGGATTTCAGTCTCCATATGGTCAAGCGATTCGATGACCTTGACGCCGTCCTCATTGAGTGGCAGGACATCAAAATACCCCAGTAGTGCCCATTGGTCGCACGGAGAACTCCGAGGATGAAGGGATTCCGTGCAAACCATCCATCGTAGACCTTGTTTGCTGACTCGGAGCCGAACACGCTCTTCGCATGTTGGTTGGCGACACGCACCCAACTAGTGGAAGCGGGAATCTCAATGAAGGTTCCTTCCAGCCCAGTGCCAGGCGGCAGTAGCGCTTTTGGGTCAATTTGAGGAGAGCGGAGCGGGCGGAAGGTGTACGCAGCAAGGGTCAGCAAACCAACAACAGCGAACACCGCCAGGAGGATTCGGGCATCCGGAAAGAAGAAACCAAGCGACGCGAGGAAGCCGATGAACACGAATGCCTGACTGACAAACTTCACGACGCGTGACCAGGGTTTCCCGGCAAGCATGGTCAGAGCCTCTTCTCCCACAGGAAGAAATCTTGGCCGTACCAGTGCAAGTCCAGCCTGGCCAAGCGTCGGAAGCCAGACTTGCGCAGGCACTGGATGGATTCCAGGTTTTCCGTGCGACTGTCGCACCACACCTTGATAGCCCGCCTTTCCCGGGCTAAGGAAACGGTCGCGTCCAGGAGCAACGAGCCAGTGCCACGCCCTCGGTGGGATGGGCTGACGCCAAACCAGTTGATCCAAACCAAGCCATCGTCCCAAGTGGTGAAACTGAATCCAGCGATGCTGCTCCTGTCACGCGCAACCAAGATGGAGTCAGCATCCTTTCGCAGCTTTTCTTGCAGATTCTTCAACGTGTATTTCGCTCGCTCATCCGTCTTGGCCCACTCGTTGTAGTAAGGGATGGACCGAAGGACTTCGAGGAAAGCCCGGCGCACCGCAGGCAAGTCGCTTTTTCGAGCCTTCGTCACAGTGACGCTAAGGTCCATTCCAGCTTGGCTACAGCTTGGCGGTAGATAACTCGGCCAGGAATCCTATTGGATTCGTGGCACGGCAGCGCGGCCCGCGCTCCATCCTCGGCCCTACGTGAATCCGCAACTGCTGGGCGGGGGACGAGCCTTGAGGCATTCCCGAACCAAGGTTCGGGGCGGCGGGCTTCACCTATTTGTAGCAGCGATGGGTCGCGGCACCACCGCACGCGTACCCAAGCGGCCAACGGGAACCGGCTCAAGATCGGTTGCTTCGTGCTTCACAGGTTCGAATCCTGTCGCGTGCATAGGGAAAAAGGTTCAGACGCGTCAAAATCGCCAGAAACCGACAGTCAGACGCGGTTTCGGCTACAGAAGAGGCGCGGGACGTTTTTCCCATTAGGTTGGCGGCCCGGAGCCGGCATGGCGGGTTGCCGTGGCGGGGCTCGTCATGCCTGAGCACTCAAGCCAAGCCCCCTACCGGGCTCGACCTATCCCAGAGAAGAAGCGCGCCTCGACCTTGGATCCACTCGACGCTTTGGCTTCGTAGGGGGAGGTCACATCGTTCGGGAAGCGCAACCCAAAGGCTTCCTTCCAAAGCACGGATGTGGCTTCAGTCAAGGGTCCGTAAGCGCGTTGTAGCGAGCTGCCAGCCGCGTCTAGAAGAACGAGTGCCTCTGGAAGAAGTTGTTCGACAATGGTTGCCGTGGGATGCGCAGTTTTTGGTTCCTGGCTTAAGTAAACGAGGACGTAATCAGTATCATCCAAGCGAAGGGCCACGAATCTCGCTCCAGGGGGAGTAGATTCGACGACGATATCCACTTCGGTTGCCGCGAGCAGGTCGTATGGTAAGGGCTTGGAGGTACGCCACGCACGATTCCAGCCGACGACTCGTGCAGTCATTGGCATCGGGGAGGGAATATCTTCCGGGTAGAACAGAAGCTCGGCGCTATTTGAATAGGTCCGTCGCGTTTCGCCTCTGAACGACTGGTCCACTACGGCAGCGAGATGCCAAGCTTCTTCGCCATCCAACACCGCTAGATTACCAGATTCCACGAGTTTTCGAAGGCTTGCAAGATCACGATGCTCCGCGGGGTTCTCCCATGTGATTTGAGCGGGATGCAACGGTCTGCTCGGCGAAAACCATGCAGGATGAAGCCACGCACCAAGCACTTGGCCACCTGGGAGGCGCCATGTCTGCCGGGATGCCGAATGCCCGGCACGAACCGCGCGAAGCTTGCCGCCCTCCGAGCAGCCACGCTACGCACCACGCTACCGGCTTCATCGCGAATGTGCCCCGATCCTCGGGGACAGGTTATAGCGGTGGCGATCACCCGGCCGTACCTGAACAGGAGAGGGGCTACCGGCGGCAGGTTTGGTCGCGGAGGGCAACAACGGCTGCCTGGACCGCGTGGGAATAGAATGAGTGAGCTTGCCGACGCCGGTCCAGCTTACAGGGACTTGCTTGAGAATCGGTCGCTGGGCGCACTAGCAAATGGATGTCGCTCAATTACGGCTGGGGTATAGGATCTTGTACGGATAAAATAGGTTGCCATGAGCAGGTTCTGTTCTAAGTCGCGGGATTTGAGGCGCCCTCCTTTCCCTGTTCCAGGTCGCGGGATGCCGCCCTGATGGCCTCCAGCCACCGGAACCCGACGAGCGGCGGCAGCCCGGCGGCCTCGCCCGGCGTCTTGCCGAGGCTTCTCCAGCCGAACATGGAGCCCCGGAACGTCGTTCGCAGATAGTCATTTTAGCAGATAGGAAAATAAGCGGCGCAATGGTTTTGCCTACCTGCTTACTTGCGGCACCATCATGGTTGCCGAGAAGAAGGGCCGCGAGCGGTCGAACGTGCCGAGCCGCGTGGACACGAGCGGGCGCACCCTCATCCTGCGGACATTCGACGGCACCTTGGAATCGAGGGCGGCGGCTATGTCCTGTGGGAGAAGGACGGCGACGGAGCCCGCGC
>JBHELM010000157.1:0-5642 GCA_046352715.1 Thermoplasmatota archaeon
ACCTGCGGCATCGCCTGCGGCTCCACCAGGGCGGGGCGGGCGTCGGCGGCGGACTCGCGGGGGCGCAGGCCCGGCGCCAGGGTGGGCGTCGAGGGGGTGCTGGCGGAGGTCGTGGTGCCCTGGCCGCCGAGGCAGCCGGCGAGCAGGAGCCCCAGGACGCCCAGCGCCGCGAGGGGACGGGTCATGCGCGGATGACGCCGGCCCGGCTCTTCAGGCTTTAGCGCAGCGGCGTGCCGTCCTTGAGGCCGCCGAAGTAGGTGTCGGTGCCCTGCGCGGCGAGGCCGACGGCGGTGCCGGCGACGGAGTAGGACCAGGTGGCGACGGGCTGGCCGCTGGGGCTGATGGCGACCTCGAAGAAGTCGAGGAGGCTGCGGTCGCCGCCCGCGATGCAGCCGGTGCCGGAGGTGCAGACGGAGCCGATGTGGTTGGGCAGGCCGTTGAGCTGCACCGTGACGCCCTGCGGCTGCGCCTGGCCAGCGGTGACGGACTCCCACAGCTTGACGTTCCACAGGTCGGGCAGCGCGTCGTTGGGCAGCCCGGCGGTGTTCTCGTACCACACCACGGCGGCGCGCCCCTCGGCGCCGGCGGCGATGAACGGCATGACGGCGGCGCGGGCGGGGTCCGACAGCAGGACCGGCCGGGTCCAGGTCTGGCCGAGGTCGCCGGAGGAGGTGAGGAAGACGCCGAGGCGCGATGCGGGCTTGGGCACCGCCTGGGGGAGCAGGCGCTGGTCGGCCGAGAAGACGACGTAGACGCGGCCCGCGTCGTCCACCGCGGCGACGGGGAAGATGCTGGTGGGGAACCCGACGAGGCCGGCCTGCACGCTCTGGGTGGGGACGATGACGGTCTTGAGGTCCCAGGTGGTGCCGTTGTCGAAGGAGCGCGCGAGCTGGATGGAGGCGCCGGTGCCCTCGCTGGGCACGGGGTCCGCCGCGAAGGTGGTCATCGCCTCGAACACCTGGCCCGGCCGCGGGCCGTGCACGATGGGGCCGCCCACGGCGTCGTCGGCCATCTTGCTGATGTTGCCCCAGGTGAAGCCGCCGTCGAAGCTGGTGCGGCTGGCCACGATGCCGCCCTTCGAGCTGTCGCGCCACGAGGCGTAGAGGGTCGTGCCGTGGGCGTCGATCCACTCGCGGTCGGCGCCGGTGCCGTCGTTCTTCGCCGGCGTCTTGGCGGAGAGGTCGACGGACTTCGTGAAGGTCTTGCCGCCGTCGTCGGAGTTCTGGTAGGGGATGGCGCCCTTGCCGAAGAGGCCGAGCCAGTGCAGGCGCCCGGTGGCGTCGATGGCGAGGTCGCCGTCGCCGTGGCCGTCGGTGGTGGCGATGGTGTCCTCCTGGCCCGCGGGGCAGGGTGCGACGCCGAACGTGGGGGCGTTGCAGCCGGGCCGGCCGAGGGCCTGGAAGGTCTTGCCGCCGTCGGCGCTGCGGTAGAGGTGGTCGATGGGGGTGATGTAGATGGTGCCGTCCGCGGCGACCGCGATCTTGGGCTCGCCCGCGCCGGGGCCCAGGCGCACCTCGGGCAGGAGCGTGGGGGCCTTCAGCTCCGCCGGCAGGACGCGGGGCGGCGCGGCGGGGCCGTTGGTGCCGGAGCCCGTGTCGGCGGGGGCCTGGGAGCAGCCGGGCAGCAGGAGGAAGGCGACGAGCAGGAACGGGAGGGCGCGCACGACCTGCTGGACGCCGGGCCTGCCTCATCAGCCTTCCCCGCCGTTTTGGGGGTCTCGCACCCACCTTGTATTTGTATGTGAGACCTTGCGGGCTATGTTGCCCCGGCTCAACCCTGCCCAGCACAGGCTGTGGATGCGCCACGTCGAGCGCGCCGCCGAGACGCTGCACGAGGCGGACCGGCTCCTCAAGGGCGCCGTCACGGACGTGGTGGCCCGCCTGGTGAAGGTGCTGCGCGACGAGGCGACGCTGGTGGACCAGGAGGCGAGCACCGCCGTCCGCTTCGCCGTCGCCGACCTGCCGCTGCGCCTGGTCCCCTACCTGGAGGACCCGTTCGCGCAGGGGCTCGCCTTCAACCTGCACTGCGAGCGCACCGGCCAGAGCCACACCCAGGCGGCGAAGGGGTGGGAGGGCGGCGCCGCGGCGGTGTCGGCGCGCAACCTGATGTTCCTGCCGCTCACCTACCACGACCTCTGGCACGAGGGGGTCCTGGAGAAGACCCGCCTGGTCGCCATCGCCAACCGCAACCTCACCGAGAAGGCGTACCTGGAGGTCGCGGCGCTGGTGCGCAGCCGCCGCAAGGAGGACGTCGACGAGCGGCTGCTCAGGCTGCCCGCCGGCTCCATGCAGGTCGGCCGCCGCGGCCCCCTGGAGGCGGTCGAGGCGGCGAAGCGCAACGGCTGGATGGGCCGCCTCGCCCACGTCGACATCCCCGCCGAGCTGGTGGGCGAGGCCGCCCGCGACCTGCCCGACGAGCCCGCCCCGGCCCCCGGGCAGGAGGGGGCGGAGGAGGTGGGTGTCGCGGCGCTGGCCAAGGACCTGAGCCCGAGCGAGGTCGCGCTGCGCACCCTGCGCGCCGGCCTGTCGGGCGCCCGCATCGCTCCCGAGGTCGTCGAGGCGCTGCAGGTCAGCCCCGACCCCGGCGTCCTGGTGGACCGCTACCTCATCGCGCACCGCAAGTCGGGCGCCGTCGACCCGCCCGAGGTCACCAAGACCCTGTTCTTCGCGCACGCCGGCCCGATGCAGCGCCTCACCGCGGACGACAAGCTGCTGCTGCGGCACTTCCGCCCGGTCAAGACGCAGAAGCGCGGCCAGCTCTTCTACCGCCTGCTGGAGGTCATCGAGGAGCGTCTCGGCGAGAAGGCGCACGAGCCCGACCTGGACGCGCGCGGCATCGGCGAGGGTGAGGCGATGGCGGCGGTGCGCAAGGTCATCGTGGAGCTCAACAAGGACCCCAACCGCTACCTCCAGGTCACCGACGAGTGGCTGGGCGAGGTGACGCGGCGCCACCTCTACTTCGGCAGCCGCACCCGCAAGGAGGGCGCCGCCTACAAGTGGTACCGCAAGATTGGCCCCAGGTTCTACCTCGGCGCGCACAAGACGCGGGAGGAGCAGGAGGACAAGCAGGCCCGCCGCGCCGCCAAGCTCGCCGGCTCCGCCGAGGCGGACGAGGATGACGACGGCGAGGACACGTAGGGCTCTCGGCCATCGGTCGTGCGAAGCGGTGCAGGCCCAACGTTTTCCTTCGGCGGCGGCTTGGAGACCCGAAATCTTTGCGCAATCTGCGGATGCCCAACGGCCCCGACAAGCATCGCGCCTACGGGTGGCTCCCCGACCGCACCGCGACGGCGACGCACTTGGCGAACTCCTGCGCCCAGTCGATGTGGCGGGGCGTGAAGCAGCACGGCATCGCGCTGCGGGCGAACTGGAGGTGGCCCAGCAGGACGCCGCCGTGCAGCACCGGGACGTCCATCATGGAGTGCAGGGTGGGTGGCGGCGCGGGGGAGCGCACCATGGCGGGGCGGGTCTGCTCGTTGGGCAGGTGCGCCTGGCGGTGCGGCTCCAGGCCGTTGCGGGGGGCGGGCAGGTCCAGGCGGGCGCCGTCGCGCTCGAGCCGCACCCCGGCCCCCTTGCGGGGGAAGAAGCGCGCCGTGTCCGCCAGCACCCGCACCACCTGGTCGAGGCCGGCCTCCACGGAGCCGGTGGTGGCGGCGCAGGCGGCGCGCCACGCCTCGTCCTCCAGCAGCTTCTCGTCCTCCTCGGCCGCGCGCGCCTGGGCGCTCCAGTCCTCGCACGCCCCCGCCAGCTCCTGCATCAGGTCGCGGTTGGGTGCCGTGTCGGGGAGGCCGAGGGAGACGATGCCGTGCAGGCGGTCGCCGCGGATGGGCAGGGCGAGCATCGCGCGGGCGCCGAGCTGCTGCATGAACGCCGCGGAGAGCGGGTAGCGGCGCTCGGCGGTGGCGTGGTCGGCGTGGATGGGCTTGCGCTCGCGCAGGCAGTCGCCGACGACGCTGGGGGAGGTGCGCGGCAGCACCCGGACGCCCTGCATCCCCGGTGGGAGGTTGTAGCCCGCCACCGCGTGGACGTGGGACTCGTCGGCGTCGACCCGCCAGCCGTAGGCGTGCAGCGCGCCGCTGCGCCGGGCGAGGTCGCGGATGAAGCCGTGGTAGGCGGAGCGCACCGGCCGGCTGCACGGGTCGCCGTCCACGCCCCGGTCGCCCAGCCAGCCGAGGGTCATGGATGCGCCACCCTCATTGCGGCCTGCTTATGACCCCGCGTTGCCGCCTTCGGGTGGAGGGGGGTCGGCTTCGCGTGGAAAGCCCTTCCGTTCGCTTGCAAACGGCGGGGGCCGCCGTCCAGCCGGCTCCACGCGCAGCCGGTCTTCCGGCGGCGGCAATTCTCTTGAAGGCGGGACCGGTGCGCGCACCCGTGCCTGCCGCCTCCGCCCCCGCCGTGGTCACGACGACCGACCTGCCGCTCAAGGTGTTCCGCAAGGGGAAGGTGCGCGACGTCTACGACCTGGGCGACAAGCTCCTGATGGTCGCGACGGACCGCATCAGCGCCTTCGACGTGGTGCTGGAGCCCGGCATCCCCCTCAAGGGCGCCTGCCTGACGCAGATCAGCAACTTCTGGTTCGACCGGCTGCGCAGCGAGGTGCCGAACCACCTCCTCCACACCGACGTCGCCCGGTTCCCCAAGGAGCTGCAGCCGCACGCGGCGATGCTCAAGGGCCGCGCCGTCCTCGTGGAGAAGCTGACGCCCCTTCCCGTCGAGTGCATCGCCCGCGGGCATATCGCTGGGTCCGGCTGGAAGGAATACAAGCGTTCAGGGACGGTGTGCGGCATCAAGCTGCCAACCGGCCTCCAGGAGTCGGAGAAGCTTCCGCACGCCATCTTCACGCCCAGCACGAAGGCCGAGACCGGCCACGACGAGAACATCACCTTCGAGGAGTGCGAGGCCATCGTCGGCAAGAAGACCGCCGCGTGGCTGCGCGACACGACGCTGCGCATCTACGAGGCTGCCCGCGCCTACGCCGCCGAGCGCGGCATCCTCATCGCCGACACCAAGTTCGAGTTCGGCACCCGCGCCGACGGCACCATCGTGCTGATGGACGAGATCCTCACCCCTGACTCGTCCCGCTTCTGGCCGGCGGACCAGTTCAGGCCCGGCGGCCCGCAGCCCAGCTTCGACAAGCAGTACCTGCGCGACTGGCTCGAGACCCAGCCGTGGGACAAGACCCCGCCCGGGCCCCGCCTGCCGCCGCACGTCGTCGCGGGGACGGCGCAGCGCTACTACGAAGCGTACGAGCGGCTGAACGGGAAGACGTTCACGTCCTGACCTCGCCCAGCGGGCCGCGAACCACGCGAACAGCCGGAGTCTTCCGAACCTTCGCGGGCTTCGCGGTCGAGTGGGGCCCTGCCCCTACAAACAGGACTTCAAACCGAACGTCTCTGTCTCCGGGCCTGCCGCCCGGCGGGCAAGGAGCTGAACCCATGGACAACAAGATCCGCCAGGAGACCGCCATCGACCCGCTCGCGCTCCTCCTGCGCCCTGACATCTACGTCCGCCTGACGCTGCCCGACCCGGCGCCCGAGACGCTGCGCACCCACGCCCGCGCGGCCGTGCAGGGGCTCAACCCCCGCGAGCGCGAGCAGGCGCTGCAGCACGTGGGCAACCTGGTCGCCTTCGCCCGCGCCCTGG
>JBHELM010000158.1:0-4161 GCA_046352715.1 Thermoplasmatota archaeon
GAGGCAGTCCTTGGCCTGGCCAATGAGATAATCGCAGAGGTCGAGGTCAGCGCAGAAATAGGCGTCAGCAGGAGCTGCGAAGGGGATGGTCGTCATGGCAGCAAGCAGGAGGAAGTGGGGCAGACGGGTCATTGTGGTCGCTATTCTGGCCGATGGCCATTGTTGTATTAAGGGGATTAGGACACAGGTTGGCCTTCACACCGCATGCGCCAAAACTCCCGCAAGACGCGGACAGGATTCCCACCTGGTTGGGAGATATAGAAACCTTCTCCGTTACCGTCCTGCCGAACCCCGACCTGCCGAACCCCATTTCTCAAAGAGACGCTGGCCGCCCCGGCCGCAGGACCGCCCACCCGCTGCGCCGGGCCAGCCGCAGGAGCTTGCCGCGGGCGTGCACCGCGACGGGGTGCCCCACCGCCTCCAGCATGTGCTTGTCCGACCAGTGGTCCGAGTAGGCCCAGCAGTCCGCCAGCGGCACGCGGAGGGCGCGGGCGTAGGCGTCCAGGATGTTCGCCTTGTCCACGCCGAACAGCGGCCCGACGACGCGGCCGGTGAGGCGGCCATTGCGCTCGCGCAGGCGGCACCCGATGAGGCCGATGGTGGGGTCGACGTGGTCGAGGACGTGGCGCACCAGGGCCTCCATGCCGGTGGTGACGACGACGCAGCGGCGCCCCTCGGCCTGGTGGCGGCGCATCTCCTCCACCATGGCGGGGTAGAGGCGGGGCGCGATGGCCTCGCGCGCGAAGTCCTCCATGAGGCCGTAGAACTGCGGCGCGTCGACGCCGCGCAGCCCCTTGTAGCTGGCGCGGATGATGCTGCTGCGCCGCCGCGCCCCCAGCTTGTAGAGCCCCGCCTGCACGCCCATCCAGGAGAGGAAGGGGATGTAGCGCGCCCACAGCCGCATGCGGGCCCAGAAGCGGCCCACCAGCTCGTGGCGGCGCCAGCGGAACAGGTACCATCCGAACAGCGGCCCGGCGTCGCCGTGGATGATGGTGTTGTCGAAGTCCAGGAAAACCAGGCCCGCGGGCTTGCCGCGCTTGCCCGTCCGCGCTCCGCCTGCGGGCGTCGCGCGGGGGGCTCCCTGCTTCATGGCTTGGCTCCAAGCAGGCGCTGGTTGAACCAGTCCACGCACGCCTGCGCCAGCTTGGGGCCGTCCACGTCGCGGAAGCAGGAGTGGCCGCCCTTGTGCAGGAGCAGTTCCTTCGGCCCCGCGAGGGCGTCGTAGACCTTGCGGGTGTGCGCCGGCTTCACCGCCCTGTCCGTCGGGCTGGCGATGACGAGGACCGGCTGGCGCACGCCCTTGGCCCAGGCGCTCGCGGACATGGTGAGGGCGGCGCGGTAGTTGCCGAGGCTGACGCGGCCCAGCAGGAAGCCGTCCCTGCGCGCCTGCTCCGCCGCCTCCTTGTCCTCGAAGAGGCTGCTGTAGCTGTTCTTGTAGGGGATGGTGCCGGGGGGCTTGCCGCGGCGCACCCGCCACTCCGACCAGCGCCCGATGGCGTGGTAACCCGCCTTCTCCAGCGGGTTCAGCTCGTCGAACAGGCGGTCGACCGGGTGCGCCACGACGCCGGCGCGGAACAGCTTGGTGCGGGCGAGGGCCGCCAGCGCGTAGGCGCCGCCGAGGCTGTGGCCGACGATGCCCAGCGGCGCGTCCGGCCCCAACTCGGCGCGCAGCACCGCCGCCGCGGCCTCGAGATCCTCCACGGCACGCTCCACGCTTGTGCGGCCGGGCTCTCCCTCCGAGCGCCCGTAGCCGCGCTGGTCGAAGTCCAGGACGTGGAAGCCGGCGTCCGCGAGTGCCGTGGGCAGGGCGCCAAACTCGCCGGCGGAGGAGTTGAAGCCGTGCGCCAGCAGCAGCCCCGCCAGCGGCGGCCCCTTGGCCTCCCACAGCGTCCCTCCCAGCCGCTCCTCGCCGACGAGGAAGGTGCGCTCCTGCATGGCCCCTCCGACGGGAGCGCTGCTTGAAAGGCTCGCTCTATGGACTCCCCGGTTTCAGCCCCGACGGACCGCGGATTTCGCGGATGCCGGATTGCGGTCGGCTGCAATGGGAGACGCTCCAATCCGCGGCATCCGCGCAATCCGCGGTTTGCCGATTGCCGAACTTGGCCAAATGCAACAAGTTCTGTGCAATCCGTGGTCCGGCCGGGGGGCCCCAACCTTTTTTCCACGCCGCCGGTGGCCCGCCCGTGCAGCCCCGCGACCCGATGGCCGGCTTCCGCGCCGAGGTCGACCGCCTCCTGGCCGCGGCGGCGCGCGCCCTCAAGGTCGAAACCTCCTGGCCTGCGCTGGAGAGCCCGCCCGACCCCGCGATGGGGGACCTGGGGCTGCCCTGCTTCTCGCTCGCCAAGGCGCTCCGCAAGGCGCCCAACGCCATCGCCCTCGACGTCGCGTCCGCGGTGCCGCCGGAGGGTCGCACCTGGGTGGCGAAGGTGGAGGCGCAGGGGCCCTACGTCAACTTCTCCGTCGACCGCGCCAAGCTGGCCGACCTGGTCTTCTCCGACCCGCAGGCGGCCATCACAGCGGCCCCCTCGGGGCAGAAGGTCCTGCTGGAGCACACCAGCGCCAACCCCAACGGCCCGCTGCACGTCGGCCGCGCCCGCAACCCCATCGTCGGCGACACGCTGGCCCGCCTGCACCGCGCCGCCGGGCATGCCGTCGAGGTGCAGTACTACATGGACAACCTCGGCCGCCAGGTCGCCACCCTGTCGTGGGGCAAGTGGACCCTGGACCCCGCGACGCTCCCGCCCGCCGGCCGCGACAAGATTGACCACGACCTGGTGCGCTACTACCAGGCCGCGCACGACCTCGCCAAGAAGGACCCCGCCGTCGCGGCGGACATCAAGCGGCTCGTCGAGGAGCTGGAGTCTGCCGCGCCCGCGCTGCTCGCCCGGGTGCGCGAGGTCTACGGCGCCTGCTTCGCCGGGATGCTGGAGAGCCTGCACCGCCTCGGCGCGCGCTACGACTCCATCAAGGACGAGAGCGACGTCGTGCTCGACGGCAGCGTCGCGCGCACCATCGCGGCGCTGAAGCGGCTGCCCATCGCGGGCGTCGACGAGGCCAACGGCGCCAACTACCTCGACCTCTCCAGCCTCCTGAAGGGCCAGAAGGACAAGTTCTTCTTCACCCGCGGCGACGGCACGAGCGTCTACGCCACCCGCGACATCGCCTACCACGCTTGGAAGGCGCAGCAGGTCGGCGCCGGCGCCCTCGTCGACGTCCTGGGCGAGGACCACCGCCTCCAGTCGCTCCAGGTCGGCGCCGCCCTCGACGCCCTCGGCGTTGCGCGCCCCACGGTCCTCTTCTACGCCTTCGTGTCGCTGCCCGAGGGCAAGATGAGCACCCGCGCCAACCGCGTCGTGTTCCTCGACGACCTGCTCGACGAGGCCGCCGAGCGCGCCTACCAGGAGGTCAAGCTGCGCCGCGGCGACGAGCTGCCCGAGGCGAAGCTGCGCGCCATCGCCGAGGCCGTGGGCGTCGCCGCCATCCGCTTCAACATCGCCCGCATCCAGCCCGAGAAGCCCATCGAGTTCCGCTGGGAGGAGGCGCTGAATTTCGAGGGCGACTCCGCGCCCTACCTCATGTAAGCGCACGCCCGCGCCAGCAGCCTTGTGCGCCGCTGCCTCGACGCCCGCATCGAGCCCAGCCACGCCCGCGCCCGCCCCGGCGACGGCGAGCAGCGCCTCGCCTGGACCATCGCCCGCCTCCAGCCCGCCGTGCAGGAGTCGGTGGCCAAGGCCGCCCCGCAGCGCTTCGCCGCCTACGCCCTGGAGCTGGCCGGCGCGTTCAACGAATACTACCGCGACCACCGCGTCCTGGAGTGCGAGGACAAGGCCGTGCAGTCGATGCGGTTGGCGGCGTGCATGGCTGGGCAGGCCGCACTCCGCAAGGCGCTGGAGACGATGGGTGTCCCTGCGCTGGACGAGATGTAAGGCCCGCCTGGAACAACGGACCCACGGGACGCACTGAACCTTGGGGGTGCGGTGGGTTCGGTGAGTTCACTGTTGCGGAGGACGTTGCCCCCAAGCAAGCCCTTACGCCCAACAGGGCGCATGGAAGCGCATGCCCGCCGACCAGGGACTCCTCGACGCCTGGTGCCCGGACTGTAAGGAGGTCCGCACCTTCAAGCTGCTCGACCCCGGCTCCTGCAAGTGCACGGTGTGCGGC
>JBHELM010000159.1:0-5933 GCA_046352715.1 Thermoplasmatota archaeon
GGGCACCCCTTTGAAGGAATCGTCGCCGGTGCCCGGCGCGCCGACCAGGCGACTACTTCGCCAGGATCGCCTGCACGACCTCGTCGCCGACCTGCGAGCACTTGAGTTTCCCGCCCAGGTCGTAGGTGAAGACACGGCGGGCCACACAGTCCTGCACCGCGGACTCGATCGTTGCGGCGGCTGCCGCGAGCCTGGCCTCGCCGCGCTTGTGGCCGACGTGCTCGAGCAGCATGCCGGAGGCGAGGATCGTAGCGTATGGGTTCACGACGTCCTGGCCCGCGTGCTTGGGAGCGGAGCCGTGGATAGGCTCGAACATGGCGTGCCGGTCGCCGACGTTGCCGGACGCAGCCATGCCCATGCCGCCTTGCAGGACAGCCGCGAGGTCGGTGACGATGTCGCCCAGCATGTTCGTCGTGACGGCGACGTCGAACCACTCCGGGTTGCGCACCAGCCACTGCGTGAAGGCGTCGACGTAGGCATAGTCGGTCTTGATGCCGGGGAAGTCCTTGGCAACCGAATCGTAGCAGGCGCGGAACAGCCGGCAGCCGGCGCGCACGTTCGACTTGTCAATGCAGGTCACCTTGCTCTCCTTCCCCGCGGCCTTGCGGGCGGCGGCGCGGCCCTGCGCGATCTCGAAGCCCTTTCGGGTGAGGCGGGTGCTGCCCTTGTGGGTGATGACGCGGGTGTCGATGGCGACCTCGTCGACGCCGCCCCGGCTCAGGGTGCCGCGCGTCGGGGTGTAGGAGCCCTCGGTGTTCTCGCGCAGGATGACCATGTCGACGTTCTCGGGCTTCCACACCTGCATGAACTGCTCCGAGACCTTGTGCGGCACGCCGGGGTAGAGCTTGCAGGGGCGCACGTTGGCGTAGAGGTCGAGGCCGAAGCGCAGGCCGAAGACGACGCCGGCCCCCGCGATGTCCCCGTTGGGCAGCGAGACGCCAGGCCACCCGACCGCGCCAAGCAGGACCGCGTCCGCCTCCTTGCACGCGGCGAGGCCGCCCTCCTCCCACTCGTGGCCGGTCTTCTGGTAATACTGCGCGCCGCAGTCGACCTGCCGGACGTCGAGGTGGAAGCCGTGCCGCTCCTGGACGGCATCGAGGACCGCAAGACCGGCTGCCGTGACCTCGGTGCCCACGCCGTCGCCGGGGAGGGCGATGACCTTCGCGTTCGCCATTGCGGCGGGCACATCGGGGCGACTTTTAACCCACCGGAGTCCACGCCAGGAGTGCAGACCAGACATCCGGCATGAGCGGTCGCGCCGAAGGCCCCCGCGCAAGCGCCGAGCGCAGCGAGGCGCGAGCGAGGGAAGGAGCCGGCCCGCCGGTGAGGCGGGCGCCACTGCGGAGTGGGCGTGCGGCCGGAGCGCAGCGGAGCGCCCCACCCGGGAATCAGCCGTAGGGGCGAAGCCTGCGGGTTGCGAGCGACCGCCCGTTCCTCCGAGGGGTCTGGGGTCGGATGGGCCCCAGCAGGTTTGGCCCGCGGCGAAACGTGGTGAGCGGAGCGAGCCCGTTTTGCCGTCAGCCGATGGTGAACGGCTGGTCCCGCATCGGCAGGTGGACGGTGGCGAAGTCCGACAGGTCGCCGACGAGCTTCTCGCGCTGGTCGCCGTGGAACAGCACGATGTCCTTCGCCCCCGTCCGGCGCGCGAAGTCGACGAGGTCGCTGTGGCCGGCGTGGGCGCTGAAGTCGAAGGAGCGCACCTCGCAGTGGACGCGGTGGACCTTCGCGCCGGGCTCGCGGGGGTCGAAGTCGACGATGCCCTCGTCCCGCAGGCGGCGGCCGTTGGTGCCCTCGACCTGGTAGCCGGTGATGGCGACGGCGGACTTGGGGTCGTTGCGGAGGTGGTCGAGGTAGTAGAGGACGGGGCCGCCGTCGAGCATGCCGCCGGTGGTGACGATGACGTCGGCCTCCTTCAGCGCGACGCTGCGGCCGCGGTGGTTGTGCACCGCCTTGACCTGCCCGAGGGCGCGCTCGTAGGCGGAGCGGTCGTTGAGGTACTCGGGGTGCTGGGAGTAGATCTTGGCGACGGCGCGGCCCATGCCGTCGAGCCAGACGTTGAGCCCCTCCTCGGCGAGCACCATGGCGATCTCCTGGGAGCGGCCGACGGCGAAGGCGGGCACCAGCAGGACGCCGCCGCGCTGGCTGACGTCGTGGGCGAAGTCGCGGAACTCCTGCTCCACCTCCTCGCGCGGCGGGTGCTCGCGGCCGGCGTAGGTGGACTCCATGAACAGGACGTCGCACTTGGTCTGCTTGGCGGCCATGACGACGCGCTGCGGCCGGGTGTAGAGGTCGCCGGTGAAGACGAGGGTGCCGCTGGGGCCCTGCAGTTCCATCTGGCTGGCGCCGGGGATGTGGCCGGCGGAGTGCAGCCGCAGGGTGTGCTGGCCCATCGGCTTGGGGTGGCGGAAGTCCTGGTGGTCGTAGAGGCCGATGGTGGCGTCGATGTCCTGGTCGGAGTAGGGCTCCGGGAACCCCTCGCTGCGGGCGATCTTGAGCGAGTCGCGGTGCATCAGCGTCGCCACCTCCGCCGTGGGCGACGTGCAGAGGATGCTGGCGTCGTAGCGCGCCGCGAGCCAGGGGATCATGCCCGAGTGGTCGAGGTGGGCGTGGGTGAGGAAGACGCGGTCGATGGCGGGCGCCGGCAGCGGGTAGAGCGGCGGCTTGTCGGGCTCCATGCCGTAGTCGAAGAGGAAGCGCGAGCCCTCGGACTCCAGGACGAATCCGAGGCGCCCGATGTCCTCCGCCGCTCCCAGGAAGCGGCCATGCCAGGTCATGCGGCGCGGGAGCGGGAGGCGGATGATAAGGGGGCCGACCCGGGATTCCAACGGTGGTCCGCGTCTTCATGTGGACACACACCTTCGCCTCCACGTTCCCCTGCACGCCGCGCAAGCCGCCGGAGCAGGCGTTGGATGGCCGGCGAACATGGGCGGCCGATGGCCTGCGGCGGTTTCGGCAGCCCGCCACGCTTTCATAGAGAGCAACCCCTTCCGCCGCGACATGGCGCAGCAAGCGGCCCTGGCGTCGCGCATGGAGGCGTTCCACGGGGCGTCCCCCACCCTCGGCGCCCTGTTCTGGAACGCGGTGCGGGCGCACGGCGGCCGGCCGGCGCAGGAGTGGCACAACGGCGCGATGTGGGTCCGCCGCACCTACGACGAGTTCGGCGCCGCGGTGCGCGACGTCGCCAACGCGCTGCTGGCGGCGGGCACCAAGAAGGGCGACCGCTTGGCCATCTGGAGCCGCAACGCGCCGCAGTGGGGCGAGGTGGACTTCGCCAACCAGACCGCCGGCTTCGCGACGGTGCCCATCTACGACACCCTCACCGGCGACAAGGGCGCCTACATCCTCAACGATTCCGAGGCGAAGGTGCTGTTCGTGCAGGACGCCGCCATCCTTGCCCGGGTCCTTCCTCTCCGCAGCACCTTGTCCAGCCTCCGCCACGTCGTCCTCATGTCCGGCGCCCCGCCGGCCGGCGTGGTGTCGTACCAGTAGTTCGTGCAGAAGGGCCGCGACTGGGGCAAGCGCAACCCCGACGCGCTGGACAAGCTGCTGGCGGCGCTCGACCCCGACGACCTGGCGAGCCTCGTCTACACCTCCGGCACCACCGGCGAGCCCAAGGGGGTCGTGCTGACGCAGGGCAACTTCGCCTCCAACGCCGCCTGCATGCACCTTGTCGATGTGGGCCCCGAGGACGTCTTCCTCTCGTTCCTGCCGCTGTCGCACGTCTTCGAGCGCACCGGCGGCCACTTCGGCGCCTACGGCCTGGGCGCCAAGGTGGTGTTCGCGCGCAGCGTCGACACCCTGATGGACGACATGCAGGCCGCGCACCCCACCATCATGATGGCGGTGCCCCGCCTCTACGAGAAGATGCACGCCCGCGTCCTCGAGAGCATCGCCTCCCAGTCCTGGATCAAGCGCCGGCTGTTCGCGTGGGCCCTCCGCGTCGGCAAGCAGACGCTGCACCACCGCGAGGCCAACGAGCCGCTGCCGCCCAAGCTCGCCCGCCGCCACGCCCGCGCCACCAAACTGGTGCTGCACAAGCTGCACGCCCGCGTCGGCGGCCGGCTGCGCTACTTCGTCTCCGGCGGCGCCGCGCTGAGCAAGGACATCGAGGCGTTCTTCTGGGCCGCCGGCATCCAGATCCTCCAGGGCTACGGCCTCACCGAGACCAGCCCGGTGTGCAGCGTCAACCTGCCGCACGCCCTGCGCTTCGGCTCGGTGGGCCAGTGCATCCCCGGCGTGGAGTGCAAGATCGACGCCTCGGAGTGGCCCAGCCCCACCGACCTCGGCGGCAAGCCCTACGTGCAGGGGGAGATCTGCTTCCGCGGCCCCAACGTCATGCAGGGCTACTGGCGCAACGAGAAGGCGACGCGGGAGGTGTTCGACCGGGACGGCTTCTTCCACACCGGCGACATCGGCTACCTCGACAACCGCGGCTACCTCTTCATCACGGACCGCAAGAAGGAGATCATCGTGATGAGCAACGGCAAGAAGGTGCCGCCGCAGCCGGTGGAGAACGCGCTGCAGTTGCAGCCCCACATCGCGCAGGCGATGGTCCTGGGCGAGAACCGCAACTACATCGCTGCCGTCGTCGTCCCCGACTGGGAGGCCATCGACCGGTTCGCCCTCGCCAACGGCATCGCCGCCAAGGACCGCGACCGCCTCGTGGCCGACCAGCGCATCGTCAGCCTCATCGAGCGCGAGGTCGAGGCCGTCAACGCCACCCTCAGCCGCTACGAGCAAATCAAGAAGTTCTGGGTCCTGCCCGCGGAGTGGACGGTGGAGGGCGGGGAGCTGACGCCCAGCCTGAAGCTGAAGCGCAGGGTCATCACGGAGCGCTTCAAGACCTTCATCGACCGGCTCTACCCCGGCGGCGAGTAGCGGCAGACGCGCGTCTGCCAACCGTTAACCCGGGCCCCCGGCTGCTGGGCCAGGAGCCCTCCGGCTCCCTGGTGATTGCATGAACAAGACCCCCCTCGCCCTGGCAGCGGTGCTGCTGCTGGGCCTCTCCGCCTCGGCCGCGCCGCCGGGCCACCTCTCCCTGACCAGCGAGTTCCTGTCCGCCCCCGTTGTCGACTTCAAGGACGGCACGGGCCTCGTCGACCCCGTGAACGGGAGCCCCTGCGATGCCCTCGTCTACGGGGTGCGCAACAGCACGCCCCCGCTGCCCACCTGGACCGTCGACCAGGACATGGGCACCAACCTGAACGGCCCCGGCGTGGGCATCAGCAACATAGGCCCGCCCTTGGTCCTCGTGGGCGGCGGGTTCCCGAACTCCTTCGGCATCCCCCTCGGCGTCATCCCGGGCTGTGGCCCAGGAGTCATGTGGCTTATCTGGAGCGGCATGAACTGGCGCGCCGCCGAGGCCGACTCCACCAGCGAGCTGGCCCTCTGCCCCCAGGTGATTGCGACTTGCATCCCGGCCCCCGGCCCCAACCTGCTGCTCGTCGCCGCGGCGTGCGTCCCGACCGCCGAGACGTTCGCCCACACCTACAACGACGGCAAGGACAAGAACGGAGGCACCGACGACGCCCAGCGCCTCAAGAACGATGTCCTGCGCTGCCCCGTCGCCCACGCCCACGACTACACCTCCAGTGTCATCCTCGGCGCAGGCGGCGCGGTCTTGGACCCGGACCACCCCATCAAGAACGAGGCCGTCGTCCACGCCGGCTGGGGCACCACCTACATGGCGGCCTGCTGGAGCATCGACTATGTCGACTTTGCCAACCCCCTCAACCCCGTGGCCAAGGTCGCCCAAGCCCACGACTGGAAGCTCATCATCGACACCAACGACAACCCGCTCGCCATCGCCACGGCCCTCGCCATCCACTACGGCCCCCAGCGCTTCGGCGACGCCCCCGCCGCCCCCGCCACGGCCGGGATGCGCGGCTTCTACTCGCGCAGTTCGACGCCCGCCGGCGAGAACGGCTTCGGGC
>JBHELM010000160.1:0-7112 GCA_046352715.1 Thermoplasmatota archaeon
CGCCAAGAAGATGGGCGCCATCGTCGTCGGCATGGTCAGCACGCCGTTCAACGTGGAGCGCGCCCGCATCATCCGCGGCGACGAGGGCCTGCAGAAGCTGCGCAGCCGCGCCGACTCGGTCATCGTCCTCGACAACAACCGTCTCCTGAAGTACGTCCCGAACCTGCCCATCGACCAGGCGTTCTCGGTCATGGACCAGCTCATCGCCGAGACTGTCAAGGGCATCAGCGAGACCATCACCCAGCCGTCCCTCATCAACCTCGACTACGCCGACGTCAAGGCCATCATGGGCGAGGGCGGCGTCGCCGTCATGCTCTGGGGCGAGGCCAAGGTCAGCGACGGCGCCTCCGCCGTCGTCGGCGAGGCCCTCAACCACCCGCTGCTCGACGTCGACTACCGCGGCGCCACCGGCGCCCTGGTGCACATCACCGGCGGCCCCGACCTCACGCTCAAGCACGCCGAGGAGGTCGCCGAGGGGCTGACCTACGAGCTCGACTCGCAGGCCAACGTCATCTGGGGCGCCCGCGTGCTGCCCCAGTTCGAGGGCCGCTGCCGCGTCATGGCCATCATGACCGGCATCTCGACCGTCGAGGCCGAGAACCCGGCCCCAAAAGGCCACGCTAACGCCTCGCCGGTCCAGTTCCAGCAGGTCGCCGCGGTCCACCACGGCGCCCCGGTGCGCACTCCCAGCGGCGGCCCGGCCCGCGCCGAGCCCAAGGGCTACCAGTTCGAGCGCCCCCAGAGCATGGGCACCCGCAACGGCCGCCAGGCCCGCGCCCCCGGCCCCGGCGGCATCGACTTCGTCGAGTAAATCCCTGGACGTGCAGTGGGCTCACTGGAAGTCAGTGGCTCGCTGAACTTCAGACGTGATGCCTCCCTCCTCCCCCTTCCTCTCCTCCGCCAGGCCCCGCTGACGGCCGTCCTCCCACGGCCCGACGCTCCTCCCAGGGCTTGACGGATGCCCGGGGGTGTCCTCCCACACCCCCGGGCACCCAACCTTTTCTCGCCACCTTCCAACCTCCCAGCCAACGTGTGGCCGGATTGGCACCCGTGGCGCCTGCCGCGCGGGGTGATTCCCCGTTCGCGGACGGTTCCCGCGTCCTGCCCCGCGCTCCGGCATGTCCCCGCATTGGCGGCCGCTTCGCGCAGCAGGAACGTTTCGGAAAGGTAGACCATGGCCCCGGCGCGTTTATAGCACCCCGGTTGCTGGGGGCCCATGCAAGAGCCCGCGGCGCCGCGTCCCATCATCCTCGTCGTGGACGACGAGCAGGACATCCTGGCGACCATCAGCGGCTACCTGGAGACCGCCCTCCCCTGGGTCACGGTGCGCTGCGCGGTCTCCGGCGAGGAGGGCCTGGAAACACTCGCCAGCTCCGGCGCCGACCTCATCCTGTGCGACTACCGGATGCCCGGCATGGATGGTCTGCAATTCATGGTCGCCGCCGCCCGCGTGGCGCCGAAGGCCCGCCGGGTCCTGATGACCGCCTACCCCGACTCCCACCTCGCGGTGCGGGCGGTCAACGAGGCGCGCATCGAGCGCTTCCTCACCAAGCCCTTCGAGCCCGACCTGCTGCGCGGCATCGTCGAGGAGATGCTCCCTTCGCCCGGCGGCCGTTGAGCCCACGCTCAGCAGCCGAAGGTGGCCGTCGTCGCGTCGCACAGGGTGAGCGCCAGGCCTGCATCCGTGCTCGCCATCTGCACGCCGCGGGCGAGGGTGGTGCCGTACACGACGCCGCCGGCGCCGACGAGCTTATGCGTGAGGGTGCCGAGGGCCGCCTCGCCGCCGAGCGGGGCATTGTGGGCGCTGCCGCCGAAGCTGACGGCCGCTCCGCCGTCGGCACCGGCGCCGGTGGTCCCCCCGAGGACCGCCTGGAAGCTGCACGCGGCGCCGTCGTCGAGCGAGACACCCGTATGGGCGATGCCATCGCCGTATTCGACCAGGAGGTTTCCGGTGCCCTCGTTCGAGTTGCTGCCGTAGGGGCCCTGCCAGACGGCCATGCGGGGCGTGACGAAGCCGGATGGCGGGTTGTACCACGCAGGGCTGAGCTTGACGAGCGCGAAGTCGTTGCCGACTTGGCCGGCCGGGCAGCCGGAGGCAGGGAGTGTGCGCGCCTGCCGTGCGTAGACGACTGGGCCGATGCTGGCGTACAGGGCGCCCGGGAGCTTGCCACCCCCCAGGCAGTCGCTGTGGCAGGCGTACACGGTGACGCCAGAGGGATTGTAGTTGGCGCCCACGCCATGTGTCGCGACGGCGGTGGAGGGCAGGACGCAATGGCCCGCGGTGCTGAGGTAATGGTTGGGCGGGCTCGCCCCGTCCTTGAAGAGGAACGAGGCGGTGCAGCGGAAGGTCCCATCGCCGGGGATGGTGACCACGAGGGCCTGCCCCGGCCGGATGAGGTCGACGTCCGTGGGCTGGGGCGCGCTGCCGCTGGCGTCAGCAGGAAGGAGTTGCACGTGGTCGAGAAGGCCATCGGCACGCTGCACGAGGCGTTCCGGCACGGCCGCGTCCGTGGCAAGGCGAGGGACACCTTGGGCCGTGCCAGAGAGCACAAGGAGGGAGGCAACAAGCAGGCCAGCAAGCAGCGACGGAAGGGACTGTCGGGTCATGCGGCTCGGCCAACGCGCGCGCCAGGGGGCGGCGACGCCGGAATGCCGGTCGGGTATAGAGTCTGGGAAGTGGATTTCCTGGAATCAACCGGGGGCTGCCGTCGCGTTGGACGACAGCACCGACTGGACAACTGGTTGAGTGGGTCTGACCAGAGCCCCATCGTTTTGCTAAGGAGGAGAATGGATGCTCTCCCCCATTTTCCCGAAATACGGGTCTGTCTTAGGAGTTTTTGGAAGCATGGAGACGGGGGAGCCCTCCTACGTACACTGCACGGCTTGAAGGGAGTTATGCAATGCGTGTTTTCTGTCGAAGCAGGGCTTCTAGCATCGCAATTAAGCCGGGCAATTCACGGGTGGCAGTGTCCCAGACGATGCCGTAGTCCACGAGGTCGTAGCCGTGCGCGAGCTTGTGACGCATCCCAGTGGCGTCAGCCCAGGGAATCTGGGGGTGCTTAGCCTGAAAGTCTTTGGGGGTCCGGTTGGCCGCCTCCCCAATAATCTCGATGAGGTGCGCCAGGGCGAGGTTGCGCACGCGCTCCATGTCGGCGCGTTCCACACCGGCAACCAAGGCGACGGCTTCCTTGGCATGGTCCAGCATGTCACGGACGCAGACCCAGGGGTCATGCCGCGACATACTGGTCTTGGGCCTCGCGCAGGACCTCGTCGGCAAAGTAGCGACTCAGGAAGCCGATTGTGTTCAGGTCCACGCGCCTGCCCAGGATGCCGGACAGCTCGCGCTCCATGGCAGCCAACCCCAAGAGCCCGGGCGCGTGACCGGCCTGGAACTCCACGAGAACGTCTACGTCGGATTCCGGCGTGAAGTCGGCCCGCAGAACAGAGCCGAAAAAGGACAGCCGCCGAACCTGGTTGCGGCGGCAGAAACCCTCCACTGCATCGTGGGGGACCTCGATGGCTGGCCTCCTGGGCACGCAGTTGGATTCTCCTTCCGCTTGAAACACTTTGCAACCCACCCTATGCTCTAATCGCCCGAGAGTGCAAGCGCTTCGGCGCCTACGACGCCAACAATTTCGTGGCCGTGATGAACCGCACGAAGGTGGGCAACACCAGCGTCTTCGCGGTGCAAATCCAAGACGCAGACCGATGGGGGCCGTCAGGACTTGAATAGTGGGTCTGACCAGATTTGAACTGGTGATATTCACCATGTCAAGGTGACGTCATAACCGCTAGACCACAGACCCGGGTGCGGCGCCGGGGATGCCGGCGTTCCGGCCGACTTGGGGAGGCCATTTAAGGGCTGCTCCCCGCGCCGTGGCCTACTCGTCGTCCTCGTCGTCGCCCTCGGCGCCGGCGGCCCTGTCGGCGGCCTTCCACTTGAGGAAGACGTCGTCGATGGCGGCCTTGAGGTCCTTGCGGGCCATGCGCACGACGCTGCGGGCCTTGCGCAGGTCGCGGTTCATCTCCTGGAACGGCTCGGAGTCGGCGAGGAAGCCGTTGATGACGGCCAGCGGCTCCTCCCACTTGACGAGGTCCTGCACGGACTTGACCTTCTCCCCCAGCGCCTCCTTGGCGAGGGTGACCATGTCTTGCGCCTGCTCGAGGTAGGCCTCCACCCACTCCTCGGGGGTCGGGTCGTCCTTGGGGACCTCCTCGCCGGCGGCCTGCGCCTCGAAGGCGACGACGGCGTCGGTGAGCTTCTTCTTGACGTCGCGCAACTCGCCGCGCCTGGCCTTGAAGCCGGTGTCGGGGACGGCTTCGGTGTCGGCGAGGAAGTTGTCGAGCGCCGTGATCTGGTTGTCCCACATGTAGAGCAGCTCCTCCTTGCCGACCGGGCGGCCCGCCAGCTCCTGCGCGTTCTTGAGGTGCGCATCCGCCTGGCGGGTGGCCTCTTGCAGTTCCATCGCACCGGGCACCGGCCGGGGACGCATAAAGGGAACGGCCGCCGGCCAGGGTCGGCCCAGGGCGAGGATTTGGAGGGCGAAGCCGGCCTCCTCGTTTAGGCGAGGATGGATTCAGATGGGCTCGGCCGTCGCTCCCAGCATCCACGCCGCCTTCTGGTGGGCGCGCACCCGCTGGTTGCACAGGTCGGCGGTGGCGTGGTCCTCGGCGTCCTCCGCCACGTCGAAGAGGGTCTGCCACTGCGCGGTGGCGCGGGTGTGCGCGGCGGCGAGGAAGCCCAGCATCTCGCCGGCGTCCTGCGGCAGCTCGGAGTCGGGGAGGGCGAGGGCGCCGTGGGTGACGAGGTGGCCCAGGGCCCGGATGCGCTCGGCGACCTCGTCGACGGCGTTCCACAGCTCGGTGTACTGCTGCTCCAGCAGGGCGTGCAGCTGCGGGAAGGCGGGGCCGCGGACGTTGAAGTGGGCGAGGTGGGTGTCGCGGTAGAGCAGGAAGGTGCCGTTCAGCGCCTGCTGCAGGCCCTCGACGGCGCCGACGTGGCCGGGGGCGGGGCGGCGGGGGGAGCGCATCGTCGTGGTCGTCGTCGGGCGGGCCATGGCGGGCCCATCGCGCCGTTCGCTTCAACCGTTGCGCTGCGGGCGGGCGCACGTTCGGCAAGGCGATGCCTTCAAGGCCGGATGCCGGAATCCGCCCGCACCCATTGGGGTCCCGTATGGAACGAGCCATCACTGTCCCGCAGCACCGCAGCAAGACCGCGAACGGCGCCAAGGGCGCGCCGAAGGTGAAGGTCGAGGTCGCCACCCTCACCGCCGCCGAGGAGCTCAACCCCTTCCGCATCGCGCAGGCGCAGCTTACCAAGGCCGCCAAGGCGATGCACCTCGGCCCGGCGATGACGGAGTACCTCATGGAGCCGCAGCGCTTCCTGCAGGTCCGCATCCCGGTCCGCATGGACGACGGCACCACCCGCACCTTCACCGGCTTCCGCTGCCAGTACAACGACGCGCGCGGCCCCACCAAGGGCGGCATCCGCTTCCACCCGGAGGAGACCGCCGACACCGTGCGCGCGCTGGCCGCCTGGATGACCTGGAAGTGCGCCGTCGCCGACATCCCGTACGGCGGCGGCAAGGGCGGCGTCATCTGCGACCCCAAGGCGATGAGCCCCGGGGAGCTGGAGCGCCTCAGCCGCGGCTGGGTGCGCGCCGTCCACCAGATCGTCGGCACCTACAAGGACATCCCCGCCCCCGACGTCTACACCACGCCGCAGATCATGGCCTGGATGATGGACGAGATGTCGGTCATCCACGGCGCCAACGAGCCCGGCTTCATCACCGGCAAGCCCCTCCCGCTCGGCGGCTCGGCCGGCCGCGGCGACGCGACGGCGAAGGGCGGCATGTACAACCTGCGCGAGGCCGCCAAGGAAATCGGCCTCAAGCTCAAGGGCGCCACCGTCGCCATCCAGGGCTACGGCAACGCGGGCGACTTCGCGCACAAGCTCGTCACCGAGATGCTGGGCTGCAAGGTCGTCGCGGTGTCGGACTCCCGGGGCGGCATCCACGACCCCAAGGGCCTCGACTACGCCAAGGTGCACGACTTCAAGCACCGCAAGGGCCAAGTGCAGAACTTCCCCGGCAGCAAGAAGATCACCAACGAGGAGTTGCTGGAGCTGGAGGTCGACGTCCTCATCCCCGCCGGCATCGAGAACCAGATCACCCGCCACAACGCGGCCAACGTCAAGGCCCGGATCGTCCTGGAGCTCGCCAACGGCCCCACCACGCCGGAGGCCGACGCCATCCTGCACAAGAAGGGCGTCCTGCAGGTGCCGGACTTCCTCGCCAACTCCGGCGGCGTCACGGTCAGCTACTTCGAGTGGGTGCAGAACCTCTACGGCTACTACTGGAGCGCCGAGGAGGTCTACCAGAAGCTCGACCAGAAGATGACCGCCGCGTTCCACGCCGTGCACGACACGCACAAGCGCATGAACGTCGACATGCGCACGGCGGCGTATATCGTGGCCGTGGGCCGCGTGGCGGAAGCGGTGAGGCTGCGCGGCATCGTCGCGTAGTCGCCATCGCCCACCGCCTAGCCGCGGAAACCGCGGAAGGCGCGGAACCATCTCCGGCATGTCCGTGCATCCCGTGGTTTTCGTGGCCCGGTCACCGGAAGTATGCCCGCATCCCCGCCATGATCCAGGCGTCGGGCAGCAGGCGCCTTCCCAGGTTCGACCAGCTCGCCGTCCAGGGGACGAAATAGTGGTTGCGCGGCCCCGCCGCCATGCACGCGTGCACCACCTTTCGGGCGACCCTGTCCGCCGATGCGCCGCCCCAGCCTTGCCCGCGGCGCTGCGCCCAGCGGCGGTACATGGATGCGTAAGGGCCCGCGCCGGCATCCGTCAACGTGGTCCTCTGCTCCGCCATGGACCGGTCGCCGAAACGGGTCGCGATCGGGCCCGGCTCCACGAGGACCGCGCGCACGCCGAAGCCGCGCGTCTCCATGTCCATGGCCTGCGTCAGCGCCCGCAGGGCGAACTTGGTGGCGCAGTAGGCGCCCAGGAGCGGCACGGGCACGTGGCCCGCCACGGACGCCACGTTGACGATGCGGCCGTGCCCTTGGCGGCGCATGGCGGGCAAGGCGCGCCGGGCCAGGTCGTGCGC
>JBHELM010000161.1:0-11274 GCA_046352715.1 Thermoplasmatota archaeon
CTTCGACGCCGTGCGGATGCCCGACGGCCGGGTCGCGGCAACCTACAACGTCCTCAAGCCCAACAGCCCGCTGCGGAATAGCTTCGCCATGACCGCTGACCCGTTGCTGGGGCCGCGCGGGACCACCGCCTGAACCACGGACTGCGCGGAGAAGTTTTCCGCGTCACTGCCTGCTCGCGGCAGGCGGTCCCTGCATGGCGCAACCATCGAACCGCGGATTCCGCGGATGACGCGGATGGGTCTTGCGCCACAGGCCAAACATCCCCGTCATCCGCGAAATCCGCGCTCCGGTGAGTGCTGCGCCTGGACAGCCTCATTCCGTGCAATCCGCGGAATCCGTGGTTCAGGGACGAGGCGGCGGACCTTCATTTCAAGTCGAAGCCCTTATCCCGGCCCTCCTGGCTGCCAGAAGCGGGATGGGAGCCACGGCTCTAGCCGTTGCCCCCGAGGGATGCACATGAAGGACATCATCCGCGAAGCGGTCGCCCGCGCCGAGCAGGAAGCCCGGACGGTCCAGCCCCGGCCCACGCCGGCCCAGCTTGCGAGCCACCCGGGCGCCATCGGCAACACCCGCAACGGCGACCTGGAGGCGGTGATGCAGTCGCTGATGACCAAGATTAAGGTGTTCGGCTGCGGCGGCGCCGGCAGCAACACCATCGCGCGCTGCACCGAGGCGGACCTGGGCGACATCGAGCTCGTCGCGCTCAACACCGATGCGCAGCACCTCCTCATGTCGCGCTCGCCGCAGAAGCTCCTCATCGGCCGCCACCTGACGCGCGGCCTGGGCGCCGGCGCCTTGCCCCAGATCGGCGAGGAGGCGGCCCTGGAGACGGAGGCGGACATCCGCGCCGCCGTGCAGGGCTCGGACATCGTCTTCGTCACCTGCGGCCTGGGCGGCGGCACCGGCACTGGCTCGGCCCCCGTGGTCGCGAAGCTGGCCCGCGAGGCGGGCGCGCTCACCATCGCGGTCTGCACCCTCCCCTTCGGCGTCGAGGGCGCCGTGCGGATGGAGAACGCGGAGGCCGGCCTTGCCCGCCTGCGTGACGTGTGCGACACCGTCATCGTCATCCCCAACGACAAGCTGCTGGAGATTGCGCCCCGCCTGCCGCTGGCCGCCGCGTTCAAGGCCGCGGACGAGGTGCTGATGCGCTCCATCAAGGGCATCACCGAGATGATCACCAAGCCCGGCCTCGTCAACCTCGACTTCGCCGACCTCAAGACCATCATGAAGAAGGGCGGCGTGGCGATGATCGGCCTCGGCGAGTCGGACAGCCAGGACCGCGCCCGCGACGCCGTGCTAGAGGCGCTCAACTCGCCGCTGCTGGACGTGGACATCTCGGACGCGACGGGCGCCCTTGTCAACGTCGTGGGCGGCCCCGACATGACCCTCGCCGAGGCGCAGCAGGTCGTGCAGGAGATCTACGAGCGCATCAACAAGGACGCGCGCATCATCTGGGGTTCCTCGGTGGACCCCCACCTCGACCGCACCATCCGCGCCATGCTGGTCATCACCGGCGTCAAGAGCCGGCAAATCCTTGGCCCCACCGCCAAGAAGCAGCAGCGCCAGCAGAAGGAGATGGGGCTCGACTTCGTCCTCTAGCGAGGATTCCGGAGAACTCCACCAACGAGCGGCAGCCTCGCCAAAAAAATCCCCGCAATCCCCGGAATCCCTGCCCGGAGGGGCTGCTGTTCAAGCCCTTCAACCCAAGCGCCTATAACGCACCCTCCTGTCCTTCGGCTCTGTAGGAGAGAGGACCCTTGACCTCCCGCCGCTCGCTCGACACGCCCGCCGCCCTCATCTGCCTGGCCCTGGGGGTGGTCGTCGTGGCGGCCTCGCTGCCTTTCGCCATCCAGGCCCTCCCCGAGAGCGCCAAGGGGTTCGACATCGCCTGGCGCGAGAGCCACGTCGCCGAGAAGAGCGTCACCGTCGCCGCGCAGACGGGGAGCTACAAGGCGGACATCACCCTGACCGGCCTCGCCTCCAGCCTCACCATCGACCCGACCGGCGCCTGCAACGACCAGTTCCGCGCCCCCGCCCAGTCCGCGGCCACCCTGAACTTCAAGGTCACCAGGACCGTCAACGGCAAGACCGCCGACGTCCCCGGCGCGAGCGGCTCCTACACCTGCGCCACCAAGGACGCCGCCAAGAAGACCGTCCTGCTCAGCCCCCACCCGGACGTCGCCTCCAAGCAGACCACCAGCGAGGCCAACGCCATCCGGCAGACCTGGGCGGGCGTCACCAACGAGACCGCCACCTACACCCTGGAGGTCACCCCCAGCCGCCCGGCCGAGACCCTCCCCATCGGCACCCTCCCCATCGCCGCCTCCCAGCTCACTGCCACCGTCAAGCTGATGCTCATGGAGTGGGACGCCGTCGCCACCCCCCACGTCGCGGAGGCGGTCAAGTGAGCGCGCGCAGCGTCCCCGCCGGCCCCCTCGGCCGCGGCCTCTACCGCCTGGGCATGAAGAAGAACGTCGACCGCCTGCTGGCCGAGGCGCACAGCAAGACCGGCCTGGCCAAGACCCTCACCGCGCGCGACCTCATCACGCTCGGCGTGGCCGGCATCATCGGCGCCG
Organism: Thermoplasmatota archaeon; assembly: GCA_046352715.1. Lineage (GTDB taxonomy): Archaea > Thermoplasmatota > E2 > JACPAO01 > JAHFTW01 > JAHFTW01. Next base: position 2,578 of record JBHELM010000161.1, read on the forward strand.
GCATCTTCGTCCTCATCGGCAGCGGCATCCAGAAGGCCGGCGTCATGGTGGTGCCCGCCTTCATCGTCGCCGCCGCCATCTGCGCCGTCGCCGGCTTCGCCTACGCCGAGCTGGCCGCCGCCATCCCCGCCTCTGGCTCCGCCTACGCCTACATCTACACGGCGCTGGGCGAGCTGCCGGGCTGGATGGTCGCCTGGGCGCTCATCCTGGAATACGCCGTCGGCGCCATCGCGGTCGCCATCGGCTGGCGCAACAACCTGATTGCCTTGGTCAACCAGAGCGCGCGCATCTTCAGCGGCGACCACTCCAAGGACCTCTTCGCCAACCAGGTCGCCTACGGCTTCACGCACAGCCCGCTGGAGACCGCCATCTCCGGCGCGACCACGCTGCACGGCTGGATCAACATCCCCTCCATCCTCATCGTGCTCGGCTGCACGGCCCTGCTGGTGCGCGGCACCAAGGAGTCGGCCCGCTTCACGGCGGTGCTGGTGGCCATCAAGGTCGCCATCCTGCTGCTGGCCATCGGCGTCGGCTTCTACCTGTTCAAGGTGGGCAACCTCGCCGACCCGCTGCCGCACTACACGCCCGCCTCGGGCAAGCCGTACGACGTGCGCGAGTTCGGCACCGCGGTCAGCGCGGTCTTCGCCTCGGCGGCCATCATGTTCTTCGCCTACATCGGCTTCGACTCGGTCTCCACCACCGCGGAGGAGACCAAGGACCCGAAGAAGGACCTGCCCAAGGGCATCCTCGGCTCGCTCGGCATCACGACGCTGCTCTACGTCCTGGCCGCCCTCGCCCTCGTGGGAGCGGCGCACTGGACCACGTTTGTGGGCGACACCAAGGCCGCCACCGACGCCGCCGGCGAGCCCTTCGGCTACGTCTTCGAGCAGAACGGCATCGGCTGGGCCGCCGTGCTGGTGCGCATCGGCGCCCTCATCGGCACGACGTCGGTGCTGCTCGTGCTCATCCTGGGCGGCGTGCGCGTCTTCTTCAACATGAGCCGCGACGGCCTGCTCCCGCCGTGGATGAGCCGCGTCTCGGCCCGCGGCGCCCCCGCCAGCACCACGCTGTTCTACGGCGCCTTCACCATGGCCTTCGCCGGCCTGCTGACCCTCGGTGCGGCGGTGGACATCGTCAACATCGGCACCCTGTTCGCGTTCTTCATGGTCATCCTGGCCACCTGGGTCTTCCGCCTGCGCCGCCCCGACATCGAGCGGCCGTTCCGCATGCCGCTGTGGTCCGCCATCAACCGCAACGGCCGGCCCTACCTGCCCATCCTGAGCCTCCTCGGCATGGCGGGGACGGCGTTCCTGGTCTACAGCCTCGACCGGTTCACCATCCTGGCCTCGGTGGTCTGGGGCGGCATCGGCCTCATCGTGTACGCCCTCTACGGCGTCCGCCGCAGCCGGGAGGCCCACGAGCAGGTGCAGCAGTTGGCTTCCGCCGCCGGGGCCTCCGTGGCGCGGCCGAGCCTCACCATCGCCACACGCGACGAGTAGCACTCCCAAACCACGGATTCCACGGAGCCGTGTGGTACGTTGGCCAAGCGGGCGAACCGCGGATGACGCGGATTCACTCCCGGCAAGAGGTTCCAGCCAGAACGCCCCAAATCCGCGTGCTCCGCGAAATCCGCGGTTCACCGTGAGCCACGCAGAAAAAACGTTCCTCCATGCAATCCGTGGTTCAGTCGGCTACGGCTTGAACCAGGACAGCGCGACGAACGTCGGCGGGCTTCCCACCGCGACCAGGAACCGCTTGCGGACGCCGTGGGCGAGGCGGATGGCGCGCGACAGCTCGCTCCAGTGAAGCGTCCCCCTCTCCGCAAGGCAGTGGACGAGCCAGAGCGCGTGGCCCTCCTCCGGGTCGCCCGCGTAGGCGCGGAAGTGGGTGCCAAAGCGGAAGCCTGACTTCACCACGACGCCGGCCTGCCGCAGCGCGGTGTAGACGTCGAGCCCGTGCGCCTTCCGTTTCTCAAGGCCAGCCACCGCCAGTGCGCCGCGTTCCTGGAGCGCCTTCGCCTCGGCAAGGGAGAGCACCAGCCCGGCGGGCGACGGCGTGCCCAGGAACTCCCGCTGCGCGTACTCCTTGGCTGCGTCGGCGTCCTCCACCAGGACGCGGTCGGCGAGCAGGAGCCCCTTCGCCTTGGGCAGCGGGCCGGGCGGGACGTCGCCGCGCGGCGCCTCCGCCTCGACCTTGTAGTGCGTGACGGCGCCGTCCTCGTCCACGACCGCCAGGAGGCCCTTGCTGCGCGCGGCGGCCAGCAGCGACGCACCGTCCACGCTGTCGCCCTCTGTAGCGACCGTCACGTCGTACTCATGGCCTTTGGGAGGCCCGTCGCCGCGGGGCCAGACGCGGAAGCCGTCGCCGTGGTGGCGGACGACGAGGCCGCGGCTGCGCAGGTCGCTGTAGGCGAGGAACGCGACCTCGGTGCGGCTGCCTTGGGCGGCGCCCTTGGCCAGCAGCGCCGCGGCCCCGCCCGGGACCTCAAGGCGGTCCTGGGTGCAGAGCCACGCCGCCTCGACGAGGCTCAGGCGGAGGGTGTTGCCGGGCTGCGGCTCGCCGACGAACCCCTTCTGGTAGAGGCGGGTGGCCTGGGCCGGGTCGGAGACGGTGGCGTGGTCCGCGTGGACGGTGACGCCGCTCCCGCCGGCCTTGGCCGCCTTCGCCATCATGGACCCCGCGCCAGCTCCTCGACCGCGGCCTCGGCGAGGCGCTCGACCACCTTGACCTTCCCTCGCCGCAGAACGTACCAGTAGTAGGGGAGGCCGCGCAGGCCGAGGTCGGCCCCGGACGCGTTGGGGTGGCCGCCGCCCCTGAACTGCTGCGCGACGCGGTGGCAGACGGGCGCGTCCTTGCGGCTGCGGAGGCTGGCCTTGCCGTTGGGCCGCACGTTGACGGCGAGGTGGCAAGAGTAGTCGGCCAGCAGCTCGTGCAGGCCGGTGTTCTTGGGCAGCCAGCCGTAGATGACCCCGACGCGGGTGGGGCCGTGGCCGAAGTAGCGCGCCTCCCGCAGCAGGCGGTCGAGGATGGTCTTCTGCTCCTCCCGCTCCTTCTTGGCGGCCGCGGCGACGGCGGGCAGCACGGTCGGGCCGTCGGGGCGCGCGGCGAGGTAGGCCTGCACGAACCCCTTGGTCCCCATCTGGGTGAGCGCGAACTCCAGCGTCTCGGAGTCGGGGGTGCGGTTCCACCACAGGTCGCGGTCGCGGATGGTGGCGGCGAGGCGGGCGAGGAACCCGTCGCTGGGGGCGAGCGCCTCCTGCATCAGGCTGGCGCCGGACTCGGTGGCATCGTCGTTGACCTCCAGGACGTCGAGGTGACGCCGCAGCAGCGCCAGGTCGAGGCCCTCCCACTGTTTGTTGTGGTGGTCCCGCCACTCGATGCTCCAGCCGCTCTCCCGCAGGGCGCGGCAGGAGGCGACGATGGCCGGGTACTGCTCCTTCTGGAGCGACAGGTCCGCGACGAGCAGGCGGCGGCCCTCCGCCGGGACGGGCGCGAGCCAGGCCAGCACCTCCGCCATGTCGCCGGGCTGCACGTAGGCGGCCCCCACGCCGGGGCCCAGCGTCCGCTGCACCACGATGGCGGAGCCCACGCCGTCCAGGCAGTTGCCGTGGCTCACCAGGAGGGTGTGCTGGGCGGCCTTCTCGGCGGCGGCCCAGCGGGCGCGGCGCCGGGCCCGCCGCTTGCGCTGCGAGCGGAAGGGGCGGTCCGGCCAGTACAGGTTGGGCACGCGCGGGCGACGGGGCTTCCCGGCTTAGGCTCTTCGAGCGGCCCCCCCGCCCCACGAAACCACGGATTGCACGGATTCCACGGAGCAGGGTGAATCCGCGTCATCCGCGAAATCCGCGGTTTGGTCGGCGCAACTTCCCCACGAAACCGCGGATGACGCGGATTCCGCGGATGAGGCACAAATCCGTGTCATCCGTGGAATCCGTGGTTTGGTCGGCGGGCCGGGCATTCCGAAGAATCAGAACGGCTCGCGCTCCCACGCCAACTCGTCCTCCGTCATCCGATGCGCGACCTGGGGGCCCAGGTAGCTGGCCTCCAGGTCCTTGAGGCGGCCATAGAGAGAGTCGCTGTGCGGCATGGCGACCCGCAGACTCTTCCCGAGGCGGACCAGGCGGCCGGAGATCTGCTCGACCTCCGTGGGGCGGCTGGCGCGCACGTCCTGCGCCATGCTGCACCAGTTGTCGCGGGTGCGCTCCAGGGTCGAGGCCAGCGCCTCATGGACGCCGGGGCCGACGTCGGCGCGCGCCCGCTCCGCCAAGGCCAGGCCTTCGTCGAGCAGCGAGCGCGAGAGAGAACGCAACTCCGGCTTGTCCAGCAGGGCTCCATTGCGGACGCCGTGCCACGCGGCCACCGGGTTGATGGCGTGGTTGACGAGCGCCTTGCGCCACACCGCGCCGCGCATCCGGTCGCGCCACTCCGGCTCCAGGCCGACGCGGGTGAACAGGCCGAAGGCGACGCGGGCCGCGCCGTCGTGGGCGGGGTCGAGCGGGCCCACCAGGGTCGGCCCGGTGCCGGCGTGCAGGACGCGGCCCGGCGCCTCCAGGGTGAGGCCGTGGCTGGTGAGCGCCAAGGCAATGCTGCCAGCGGGGGCGGCGTGGCGCAGCTTCTCGCCGTTGCCGAGGCCGTTCTGGAGGCTGACGAGGATGCCCGGGGAGGCGAGGAAGGGGGCCACCAGCTTGGCTATCGGCGCGGTCTGGTGCGCCTTGCAGGTCACGACGACGACCTCGAACGGGTCGGTGCCGGGCGCCAGCGCCGTGACCGCCTTGGGGTGGCCGTGCAGCTCGGTGTGGCCGCGCACGAACAGGCCGGGCCCGTTGATTGCGGCAGCCTGCGCGGGGCGGCACAGCAGCGTCGTGTCGTGGCCGTCCTGCAAGAGCCGCCCGCCGAGCCACTGCCCGACGGCGCCGGCGCCGGCGACAAGCACCCTCATGCCGCCTCCGAGGCAACCACGAAGTGCACGAACCCCACGAAACGGCGGTTCGTGCCATTCGTGGGATTCATGGTTTGGTGGGGTGTGGAACTGGTGCTCACGCCGTCACCGTCCGCCGCATCGAGAGGGCAGACGCGACCGTCTCAGGACCCTTTGCATCGAGCACACCCGCGGCGTCGATGGGCGGCAGGCCGATGCGGGCCTCCCAGCGCGCCCGCTCCTCGGGATCGAGGCCGCAGACGGGCCGCAGGACGGGAAGGGGCGCGGTGCAGAGCGCGGAGTCCAGCCCCTCGCCGGTGACCAGCGCCGTCGCGCCGCGCTCCCGGGCCACCTGCGCGGCAGCCTCCAGCAGGACTGGCTTGGGAATCGTGCCCTTGCAGAGCGGCAGCACCTCGACCTCGCGCGGCAGGCCCCACGCCGCCAGCGCCTCCACCGCGTCGGCCGGCAGCGAGCCCGTGGTCCCCGCGTGCAGGGGGACGACCGCGCAGCCGCGGCGCATCATCAGCCACGCCGCCACGAAGGAGGCCGCGTCGGAGAGGAGCGCCAGCACCGTCCCCTGCGTCCCGACAGGGATGCCGCCGGGGCCCTCGTGCTGCTCGGTGAACAGGTAGGCCTGCCCCTGCCGCACGTCGACCTCCAGCGCGAAGTCGGGGTTGCCGAGGTCCACCCTGGGCGAGCGCCCGGCGGCCTGCGCGGCCCGGTAGACGGCGCTGCCCACCTGCACGTTCACGTCCTGGCTGGTGAAGGGATGCGTCCCCTCGCGGCGGGCGCGGATGGCGAACGACCCCCACGGATAGGCAAGCGCCAGCTCCGCGGCGACGGCGCCAATGGCCTCCAGCGTCGGGGCCACGCGCCGCACCGGGCTCGCCGACACCACGCCGAACGTGTGCGTCGCCACCCGCACCAGGGCCGGGACGTCGGGTCCCACCATCCAGAGGCGGCTGCCCATGCGCTGCACATCCCCCTCGGTGCCGGTGGCCACCATCCCGCCAAGCAGGTTCTGGCGCAGCCGCTCCAGCATCTGCCGCCGCACCGGCGCCGACTTGATGCCGATCTCGCCGAAGCGGACCAGCACCCCATCCCAGGACGGCACACGGCGGCGACCCCCCACTCCTAGAAAAAGACGGGCGCGGCTGGAGGGACCGTGACGCGGCTGTGATTTCTGCTCGCGAAGATGCACGCGACAGGATTCGAACCGATAAAGGTTCGAATCCACGCCAAAAATCGCACTAATGCGGTTTTGGATACTCGGCGGGCACGAAAGCAGCACAGACTGACGGGGGGAGCCCGCAAAAGGCGCTCAAAAGGCAGCAGTCGGGCAGGGCTTGTGCTAGATTGGCAAATCTCCCGCCGTGACAGTGCGGCGATGTCGATGGCGCCAGCCCCTTGCGGCGCGGGCCTGCGGGCTGCGGCCCCGCGCCGCGCTCGTGACCCATGACCTACTCGTGCAAAATCGTCATCCCCGTCCGACTCCCGTCCTGGCTCTCAGGCGACCTCGGCAACACCATCGAGCAGACCCTGAAGACCCTCCTCCGCGACCTCCGCGGCGTCCACCTGACCCGCCTGCAACGCGGGTTCCTGGTAGAAGCGTCCGAGTCAACTGGTCCAATGCTGGAGGCGGTGCAGCGTGCCGTCTTCGAGTTGGAGCGGCGCGTCGAGGAAGCATTCCCGGTCCTCCACGTTGAACTGGGGCCGGTGTGGACGGGGACCCTGCAGGCCATCTTCTATCAGACGCCGAAGCCCGGCAAGACGCCGCATGCCTCGACGGCGGCCACTACGGCAACGCCCCCGACGGAAACTCCGAAGGGGGTCTGACATGGCCTCGCGGTGGCTTCGCCCCCACCCGCGGCGCGACCTCATCCTCGCCATCATCGAGGAGCAGCCGGGCCTCTCGTTCCGGGCCTTGGAGCGCGCGACGGGCTTCAAGCGGGGAACGCTCCACTACCACGTCTTGGCCTTGATGCGGGCGGGAGCCGTCTGGACGACCAGGCATGGCCAGGCGCTTCGGCACTTCCCCGGCCAGCAGCCGTCGCCAGCGGAGGTCCGCAGACTTCTCGTCGAGCACGCCCTCGATGAGGTGGATCGCGGCATCGTCGCCTGGCTGCGCGAGGTCGGGCCGCGACGGCAGGTTGAGGTACTGGAGGGCCTCGCCAGGACGGGGGTGCCGCGCAGCAGCCTCCAGCTCCGCCTGAACCGCCTTGCCAAGCAGGGGTTCCTCACCCGGCAGGAGGGCGCCCGCTCCGTTCTGTACATCGCAGAGGACGGCCTCACGCCCACAGGAGAGGCTCCCTGAACTATGCTGATGTATAGCCGATTCTAGCCAAAATCGACTAGAAATGGCAATAAGTCGGTATATCTTGGTGTGAGCGTGGACCCAACAACCAATCCCTTCTCTCCTGGCGCGGGCTCGCCTCCACCGGAACTGGTGGGCCGGTCGAACATCCTGGAGCAGGCCAGGGTCCTCTTGGCTCGCGTCAGGCAAGGCCGCCCCGAGCGCAGCTTCTTCCTCACCGGGCTGCGCGGCGTCGGCAAGACCGTGCTGCTCAACGAGATCGACCGCATGGCGCAGGCGGACGGCTACCGCACCATCATCGTCGAGGCGCACGAGGATAAGTCGCTGCCGCGCCTGCTGGCCCCGCACCTGCGCAAGCTACTCTTCGAGCTCGACCGCATGGCCGCGGTCGGCCACAAAGCCAAGCGGGCGCTCGCCGTTCTGAAGGGCTTCGTGGGCTCCGTTCGCATCGGCTGGGGTGACTTCGACATCGGCCTCGACATCGACCCGGAGAAGGGCACCGCCGACAGTGGCGACATCGAGGCCGACCTACCCGACCTCTTCGCTGCCGTCGCCGAGGCGGCCGCCGAGCGACAGACCGCCGTCGCCATCCTCATCGACGAGGTGCAGTACCTCAACGAGAAGGAGTTGAGCGCCCTCATCATGGCCATGCACCGCATGCAGCAGCGGCAGCTTCCGCTCATCCTGGTCGGCGCCGGGTTGCCCATCCTGCCCGCCCTGGCCGGCGAATCCAAATCCTACGCCGAGCGGCTCTTCACATTCCCCCAGGTCGGCCCGCTATCGGAGGCCGATGCCGCGAAGGCCCTGCAGGGTCCCGTCCGCGCCGTCGGCGTCGAGTTCGAGAAGACCGCCCTGCAAGAAATCCACCGACTGACGCACGGCTACCCTTACTTCATCCAGGAATGGGGCTACCACTCCTGGAACAAGGCCGCCAAGTCGCCCATCACGAAAACCGTCGTCGACGAGGCCACCGAGCAAGCGGTCAAGACTCTCGACCAGAGCTTCTTCAAGGTCCGCTTCGACCGCCTCACCCAGAGCGAGAAGAACTTCCTGCGCGCCATGGCAGAACTCGGGCCCGGCCCCCACCGGACCGGCGACGTCGCCGACGAGCTCGGCGTCAAGACGACAAGCATGGGCCCTGCCCGCGCCAGCCTCCTGCGCAAAGGCATGATTTGGGTTCCAGCCCATGGCCTCATGGCCTTCACCGTTCCCCTGTTCGACGAGTTCATGCGGCGAGCGATGCCCGAATTCGAAGAGTAGTTACTAACGAAAGCCGACTCGCCTTGGAAGATTGCCGGGAGAAGTCTTCCCCCCAGGCAGCAAGCGAGCAAGAGGCCAGCATACGTTCGCGGTTTGCGCTACCTGCGGGTTCTGTTCCGTCGGCGCGTGATTTTCTCCTGTTGGACGGGAGTGTTTCAGGATGCGGGATGGTTCATCCGTGCCGCTTCGGCTTCGTCCACTCGATGGC
>JBHELM010000162.1:0-2522 GCA_046352715.1 Thermoplasmatota archaeon
GCGTGACCCGCCCCTGCAATGCCTCCTGGACTGGCTGCGCCACCACCCCAGCGTGCAGCAGAAGGCCGCTCTCGACCATGCCCAGGCGACATGGGGTTGGCAGCGCACCACGACGCAGTACCGCCTGGGCAAGCTCGTCAAGGGCGGCCTGCTGGACGCCCGCAGGCAAGGCAAGGCCCGCACCTACACGGCACGACACACCCCGCTCGATTAGGCCGCTTTCACGGTCTACCCACTACTTTCACCGACCTCCTGCCCCCTGGTCATTTCCCCACAGCCGCCCTCCAGGGCGTGCACATCGTCGCCGTCGACACGGAGACCTGCGCCCTCGGGCCTGGCCGCGACCGCCTCGTCCAGTTCTGCGCCATGGAGCTGGATGGCGACCTGCGCGAACTCTCCCGCTGGACGGAGTTGGTGGACCCCGGCTGCCGCATCCCCGCAGGCGCCACCGCCATCCACGGCATCGACAACGCGACGGTCGCCGGCAAGCCGCGCTTCGCCCACTTCGCTCCCCGGCTGCGCGCCCTCATCGGCCCGGACACGGTGTTCATGGCCTACAACGCCGGCTTCGACCTCGGCATCCTGAACCTGGAGTTCGCGCGCTGCGGCGTCGACCCCATCCCCGACGGCCAGCCCGTCCTCGACCCCCTGCAACTGGAGCGCCGCCTCACCAGCCGCAGCCTCGGCCCCACCTACAGGCGCTACACCGGCAAGGACCTGGAGAACGCGCACACCGCCGACGCCGACGTGGTGGCCATGGTCGAGGTGCTGCGCCGCCAGCGCCAGGTCCACGCCGGCGTCCTGCCACCCCGCACCGAGGACCTGGTCGGCTGGCCCCCGCAGCCCGCCCGCGCCCGCCGCAAGGGACACCTCTACCGCGACGAGGCCGGCGTCGTCCGCCTCGGCTTTGGCAAGCACAACGGCCGCCCCGCCGCCGAGGTGCCGGGCTACCTCGCCTGGATGTTGGAAGCGGAGTTTCCTGAAAGGACCAAGCGCGCAGCGCGCCGCATCCTCCAGGAATCGACGCTCGTGGCTTAGCGGCGCCGCGCCGCGACCTTGTTCGCCTTGTCGGTGATGCGCCGCACCGCCTGGAGGAACCCGTCGAGGTTGGTGGGCTTGTGCACGACGGCGTCCGCGCCCAGGCGGCTGCACAGCGAATACTCATCCAGGTTCGGGGACGAGGTGAAGACGATGACCGGGACCTTCTTCGTCGCGTCCCGCTGGCGCAGGCGCTGCAGGACCTCGGTGCCGTGCATCCCGGGCATGTTCAGGTCCAGCACGACGAGGCTGGGCGGCTCCTCGCTCTCCAGGGTCTCCAGCAACCGCGGCCCGTCGGGGACGAAGCGGATGGCGGGGCGGTGCTCCACCTCCTCCAGGGCCTGCTCGATGAGCCGGCGGTCTCCCTCCATGTCCTCCGCCCACAGGATGTTGGGGACGCTCAAGGCTGGCATGGCGCACCAAGCGTGGTGCAAGGAGATGAGGCGAGCATCAGGCCGCAAAGGCGTCTTGCCCTACTTAGCCTAGCGCGCACGGGACGGGACCCCTGCCCTCACCACAACGCTGTCGCCCTCAGCCCGCCAATCACCCGCCATGGCGAAGGCGTGGGTCGGCACCAGCGGCTGGAGCTACGCCGACTGGAAACAGGACATCTACGCCGGCATCCCCCAGCCGAAGTGGCTCGCCCACTTCTCCACACGGTTCCCCACGGTCGAGGTCAACAACATCTTCTACCACCTGCCCCGCAGGGAGTGGGTCGAGCGCTGGGCCGCGACGGTGCCCGCCAACTTCCGCTTCGCCCTCAAGATGTGGCGCGGCGTGACCCACTACCACCGCCTGCGCGGCGTGGAGGGCCTGCTCGACACCTACGTCGAGGTCGCATCGACGCTGCCGCCGGCCAAGCGCGGCCCCATCCTGGTGCAACTCCCGCCCCAGCTCGACGTCGACGAGGAGGCCCTGGACGAGATGCTGGGCCTGCTGCGGGAGCGGGTGCGGACCTGGCCCATCGCCGTCGAGTTCCGCAACGCGACCTGGTTCGCCGAGGGCCCGCCGACGAAGGTGCTGGAGGCGCACAAGGTCGCCCTCTGCGTGCACGACATGGCCCGCGGCGCCCCGGTGGCGGAACCCAACGACGCGCCGTTCGTCTACGTCCGCCGCCACGGCCCCAAGGCGCGCTACGCCGGCTCCTACTCGCCAGGGCAGATCGCGGGGGACGCCAGGCGCGTCGAGGAGTGGCTCGACGGCGGCCGCGACGTGTACATCTACTACAACAACGACCACTTCGGCAACGCCCACCGCAACGCGACCGCCCTGACCGAACTGCTGGGCGGTCGGGCGGTGCGGCCCCAGGTGCGGCCAACGCGGGCGCGGCAGACGATGCTTCAGGAGTCGCTCAAGGCTACAGCGCCAGCCTGACCGCGAAGCCCAGCAGCGCCACCCCGCAGAGCGTCTCCGTCACGGTGCGGAAGCCTGGGCGCGTGACCTGGCTGCGCAGCCGGGACGCCCCCAGCGCGACGAGGCCGAGC
>JBHELM010000163.1:0-4325 GCA_046352715.1 Thermoplasmatota archaeon
TTGGCCTCGTACTCCAGCATCGCGACGCGGACGGGGTTGCGCACGTCGGCGGGGGTCTCGATGAGCGGCGGGGCCCCCATCGACAACTGCAGCGCGCGGGCGCCCACGATGCGGGCCTTCTCGAACCGGGTGTAGTCCAACACAGTCACCTTCACCGGGGATGCAGGCACCCCTGGCGTCGAGCCGGGGACGGAGGGGGGGATATAAACGGTTGCCCCGGGCCGAAGCGGACGCTGGCTAGGGAAAACGGGAGTCGCCGCCGCCCTGCGCCAATGGTGGCGGGGCCGCCATGCCGCCTGCGCGGCATCTGCTCCTTGTGCGGGGAAAAGGCGCGCGGCTATTTGAGGGTCGTGGACCGCCGGTTCTGTCCCAGCGACGGCAGCCCAGAACGCGGCCCGCTGGAAGGCGACGGCCCCTACTTGGTGCCCCACAGCCCGACGGCGGGGCCGCCGGGGGCCTGCACGATGGCGATCCAGCCCATGCCGCCCTGGATTTCCTGCGGGGGAAGCATCTCGGTGGCGCCGTTGCGAAGCGCCTTCTGGTAGGAGGCGTTGATGTCGCTGACCTCGACGTAGGGGACGGTGCCGGGCGTCTCGGGCGGGTTGTTGGCGCGGATGCCGCCGCCCATGTTCTCGCCGAACCGCCACATGTGGTAGGGGCCGTTGGGGGTCGGCATGGAGTCGCCGAACTTCCAGCCGAGGGTCTTCTCCGCCCACTGCTTGGTGGCGGTGGGGTCGCTGCTGGCGAGCTCGGTGTGGGTGATGGCGCCGGGCCGGATTTTGCGCGCGGCGGGCGCGGCGGCCTTCTTCGGGCTTGCCTTCCGGGACGCCGCCGTGCGGGAGGTGGAGCGGCCGGTGGCCTTCCTGCTGGTGGTCTTGCTGGCCTTCTTCGCTGCGCGCTTGGTTGCCATGGACTCGTCGCCTGCCTTGCGGCGTGCGGCAATCGGCGGGGGATTGACATACCCTTGGGCGAGCCTCCTAGGCGCCGACAAAGCGTTGGGATCTGGGCGGCAGGGCGCCGGCATGGGTGGCCGCGCGAGCGCAGCGAGCCCGCGCAAGCGCGGAGCGCAGCGACGCGCGGGCAAGGAAAGGAGCCGGCGCCGCGGTGAGCGGCGCCGTCGCGAGCGGCCACCCCTTCCTCCGAGGGGTCTGGGGCCCGGACGGGCCCCAGAAGCTTTGGCTCGCGGCGAAACGTGGTTCCGGAGCGAAGCGGAGGAACCCGTTTCGCCGGGTTAGAGGTGGATTCCAAAATCCTGCATCGCCCGGTCGACGCGCCGCAACTCCTCCAGCGCCTGCGCGCCGCGCTGCGTCAGCGTCCAGGCGGCGCGGTCGCCGCCGGGCTGGCTCTGCACGAGGCCGTTGCCCTCGAACTCCGCCAGGTGCTCCTGCACGCGTCCGTGCGTGAGGTTCGCGACACTGGTGAGGCGGGTCACGCCGACGGGGCCCTCGCGCTGGATGGTCGCCAGCAGCTCCAGCACGACGCGGCCGCGCGAGCGGTACGGCTTCACCATGCTACTTCGTCCCCGGGAGGGCCTGCACCAGCAGGGCGATGCCGACGAGGCCAAGGATGTCGCCAATGCCGCTGCGGCCCATGCCGGGCTGGTGGGCGAGGTAGAACAGGAAGTGCCCCACGAAGAAGAGCAGGAACCCGAGGGCGACCTGGACCGCGCCGACGCTGCGCCGCTCGACGTGGTTGATGAGGGCGCGGCACGCCAGGTAGAGGGTCAGGCCGGCCTCCAGCGCCAGCATGAGCGGCACGAGGGTCCCCACCAGGGCGAAGGGCGAGAGCGCCAGGGCGGGGGCGACGGTGGCGGCGTCGGGGCGGCGGCGGTGCCCGAAGGCCCACACGGCGACGACGAGGCTGGCGAGCATGAAGGCGTGCGCCCCGGCGAACAGGATGTTGACCCGCTCAGCGCCCTCGGGCCGCAGGAAGGGGCGGTCGAAGCCGGGCGGGGGGCGCGTGCCGTTGAAGCGGATGCCGGCGGCGCCGTCGAAGCCGGCTGGGGGCCCCGACGCGACGCCGGCCTGCCAAAGGGCCTGGAGGACCATGGCGGCGGCGAACAGGGAGAAGAACCAGGCGAGGGCGGTCAGGCGGCGGTCGCTGGCAAAGCGCTGCAGGCGGACACAGCGCACGGCCCCGTAGACGGCGGCGCCTGCGGCGGCGAGCTGCACCAGTGCGCCGGCAATCTGGGACCCGTCAGGCACGGCTCTCCATGCAGGGGGCCGTATATTTACGGGTCATGGAGGAATCTTCCATGCCCTGCGCGCAGGAGCCAAGGCTGGAGAAGTTGGGGGCCGAAGCCCGATTGGAACCCCCGCCCGGGGGCTGCGCCCCCAGGCGTCACCCCGCGCGTCGTGGGGCCTGCGGCCCCACATAGCCGCCGCTGCTCCAGTTGGGGGGCCGAAGCCCGATTGAATCCCCACCGCGGCGGGGAAGCGAGCGGTCCGAAAAAAGGGGAGCCGCACGGACCGGAGTTCATCCCGGCATCCTTGGGAAGCCGTCCCGGGACTTGAGCTTTAGGACGCGGCGCCGAGCAGGCCCTCGAGGCCGCGCGGGACCTTGTTCTTCTTGAGCGCCTCGCGCACGCCCTTCAGGTCGGGGCCGGCCTGGAAGAAGCGCTTCGGGCTCTGGTAGTCGAGCGCGCCGGCGCGCCGGAGGTAGCCGTCGAGGTGGGGAATCTTCTGCTGCTCCACGTAGGCGGTCATCTCCTTGAGGGGGATGGTGCCCTGGGCGAAGCGCTCCTCCAGCTCGTTGAGGATCTTGACGAGGCGCTTGGCGAGCTCCGGGTCTGCCATGTTGAGGGGGCAAGACGGGGGACTTTTAATATTTATATCCCTGTGCGCGTGCGGCCAGAGTCCCTCCGGGCCTCCGGCCTGGGATGCGATGCGCCGGGCCACCTTCCTCATGGTCCTCCTGCTGGCGGTGAGCCTGGGCCCCCCCGCGTCCGCCGCCCTCGTGCGAACCGTCGTCCTCGCCACCGACCCGGCGGGGGACCAGGCCGTCGTCGGGCCGCAGGTGCCGCCCAACCCCGCCGCGCCCGCCCCGACCTACCGCAACGTCGACATCACGGCGGTCCTGGCCAGCCAGGCGACCGACGTCCAGCCGACCTCGGTCAACCTCTTCGTCAACTTCTCCGCCCCGCCCACCGCGCGCCAGAAGGTTGTCTTCGAGTTCGCGCTCGACCGCGGCCCCGACAGCGCGCCGTCCAGCACGGCCCGCAGCGCCACCAAGACCGTCACCGTCACGGGCACCACCGTCAGCGGCGCGGACGGGGCGACCGCCAGCGGGCAGGGCAGCCAACTGGTCCTCACGCTCCCCTACGCGAGCATCGGCGCCTCCCCGGGCGACGTCCTGAGCCAGCTCTCGGTCACCGCCAGCGACGCGGACGGCGGCCCCACCGGCGGCGGCCCCCTGCCCGACACGGTGGCGACGGACGACTCCTCCGGCTCGGACCGCGCCCCCGACGGCGGCGGGGCGGCCCCCTTCACCCTCCAGCCGCCGCCCTTCCGCAGCGAACTCTCCGCCGCCGTGGTGGGGGGCGAGATCCAGGAGAGCAACGGCACGCGCAGCTTCACCGGCGGCGCGGTGGCGACGCGGGACGGCAACGCGACGGTCCGCTTCGACGTGCGGGTGGCGAACCACGCCCGCTCCGCCGACCTGGTGCGCCTCGCCGCCCCCGGCGCCTCGCCCCGGCTGCAGTTCACCCTCCCCGACGCCGCGCGCGTCGAGGCCGGCGGCAACGCCACGCTGCCCGTCACCGTCCGCCTGCGGGGCGCGGCCCCCGGCACGCTCTCGCCGTCGTTCGAGGTGGCGGGCTCGGCCGGCGGCGACACCGAGTTCGCCACCATCGTCGTGCAGCCCCCGCCGCCCCCCGGCCACCGCGCCATCCCCGCGGCGCTCGGCTTCCTCACGCCCCTGGCCACCGGCATCGGGCTCGACGGGCCGCTGGGCGACTACGCGGAGCTGGCCCTCCTGCTGGTCTTTGTCCTCCTGGCCGTCGTGCTGGTGTTCCTGGCGCTCTCGGCGACGCAGACGCCCTGGATCCGCCTCGAGGTGCAGCCCCGCCGCGTCCTGGCCGCCCCCGGCGGCGTGGCCGAGTTCCGCGTCCGCCTCGACCGGGCGCGCCGCGGGGTGGCCTCCGCCAAGGCCGTGCTGCGCCGCTCGCCGTGGGCCTCCGCCCTCCGCTTCCGCGGCCCCGTCGCCGAGGGGGCAGGGGTCGGGATGGTGCGGCTGGATCCGGCCAACCCCGCCGAGGGCGTCCTGCGCGTCGAGGTGCCGCCGGGCACGCCCAGCCTGGAGCGCGAGACCGTCGAGTTCGACATCGT
>JBHELM010000164.1:0-5189 GCA_046352715.1 Thermoplasmatota archaeon
TGTGTAGATGTCGGTGCCCAGCGGCGGGCAGCCCGGGATGCCCACCAGCGGCCCCTCGGTCTGGATGGGCGGCGCCGGCGCGACGCGCAGGTGGCCGACCAGGAGGAAGGCCGGCAGGCTCTCGCCGCCGTCCTGCGCGAGGGCGGTGACGGAGTAGAGGACCGGGTCGCCCAGCGCCACGTTGAGGTGCCGGTCGTGCAGGATGGTGGCGAGGACGCCGTCGGCGTAGACGGCGTAGGAGAGCGGCTCGCCGGCGGCGTCCAGCGGCGGCGACCACGACAGCTCCACCGTGCCGTTGGGGCCGGCGGCGGCCTGGAAGTCCATGGGCGGGAGCGGGAGGGGCGACGCCGTTGCGGCGCCGGTCAGGCAGAGGAGGGCCGCGAGGGGCAGGGTGGCGAGCCAATGGGTCAAGCGAATCACCACGGGCCGCACACCGCCGGGGTGCAATAAGCCAAATGGCCAAAGTGGGCGCATTTCACCGCAAACGCCCACTTTTCACGAATGGTTGGTGCCTCATTGTGGGGGTTTTCGGGGCCGCCGAGGCCGCGGAAGGAGCAAACCGTCGACCAAGTTGGCATGATGACGAATCACCACTTTGGGGACTCGGCGCTGCGCCGCCACAGCCGGGGGGGGGGGTGCGGCGGGCAGGCGATGCTTGCGCGCTGGAACGGCACGGCTGCGATGCCATCCCTGTTCCACGCGGGCCCGATTGCCGTTCCACGCCCGCTCTTGGCTAACCGAACTGGCCACAACGGGGGATTGCTATTTACGGAGCCTCCCGCATCGGCTCGGCACCAGGTGCATTTTCGTGCAGGAAACCGCCGCCGTCCTCGAGCTCACCCTCCAGCCGACCTACCGCCGCCCGCAGGTGCGGCCGCTCAAGATCTTCGCCGTCGACCCGATGCAGGGGCGCACCGCCGGCAACCGGGTCACCATCGACCTGGAGAACGAGCCCCTCAAGCCCGGCCCGGTCGGCGAGCGCATCGAGGTGGTGGACTACGACGGCGCGCACGGCCGCTTCTACCCCGCCGTGGACCTCGACCACCCGCTGCTGCTGATGAACGACGGCATGGACCCCACCGAGTCCGACCCGCGCTTCCACGCCCAGATGGCCTACGCCGTGGCGATGCGGACCCTGCAGAACTTCGACCGCGCCCTCGGCCGCCGCCTCAGCCTCGGCAGCGGGCACGGCCGCGGCAAGCTGCGCCTCTACCCGCACGCCTTCCACGGCGCCAACGCCTTCTTCGACCCCAAACTCAACGCCGTGCTGTTCGGCTACTTCCGCGCCGACCGCCAGAGCCCGGGCCAGAACCTGCCCGGCCAGACCGTCTTCACCTGCCTGTCGCACGACATCATCGCGCACGAGGTGACGCACGCCTGCGTCCACCACCTGCGCCGCCACTTCCTGGAGCCCAGCAACGAGGACGTGCCCGCGTTCCACGAGGCGTTCGCCGACCTGGTCGCCCTGTTCCAGCACTTCTCCTACAAGGAGCTGCTGCGCGAGCAGATGCAGCGCAGCCGCGGCGACCTGCGCGAGCGCTCCACCCTGGTCGACCTCGCGGGGCAGTTCGGGCAGGCCACCGGCACCGGACGCGCGCTGCGCACCGCCATCGACGTCCCCGACCAGAAGCGCCTGGAGGCCGCCAGCGAGCCGCACGAGCGCGGCTCCATCCTGGTCGCCGCGGTGTTCGACGCCTTCTTCCAGACCTACGGCCGCCGCACCGACGACCTGCTGCGCATCGCCACCGGCGGCACCGGCAGGCTCCCCGACGGCGCGCTGCACCCCGACCTCGTCGCCCGCATCGCCGGCGAGGCGGCGCGCACGGCGCAGCAGTACCTCACGATGTGCATCCGCGCCTTCGACTACCTGCCGCCGGTGGACATCACCTTCGGCGACTACCTGCGCGCCCTGGTGACCGCCGACCGCGAGCTGGCGCCCGACGACGAGTGGGGCCAGCGCGCCGCCCTCATCGAGGCGTTCCGCCGCCGCGGCATCTACCCCGCCGGCGTCTTCTCGCTCGCGGAGGAGTCGCTGCTGTGGGAGGCGGCGCCCGCCACCTTCCCCGCCCTCGAGCTGGGTGACGCCGACACCGACATCCTTGACGAGTTCGTCTCCGCCGCCACCGCGTTCAGCCGCGAGCGCCCCGCCCCCGCCAAGCCGGAGCCGGAGCCCGCGGACGCCGCCCTGCGCAACCGCCTGAAGGAGTACCGCGAGAAGGCGCGCTACCCGACCGAGGCCGCCGGCGGCGAGAATGACCCGCGCGCCTTCTACCGCCGCCTGCACGCCTTCGCCATGGCCAACCGCGGCCTGCTCCAACTCCACCCCGAGCACACCATCGCCGTTGACGGCGCGCACACCGTCTTCCGCGTCTCCCCCAACGGCCAGCTCCTCATCGAGTTCATCGTGCAGTACACCCAGGCCGCGCCGGACGCCGACCCCGAGCTGGGCGGCCTGCCCCTGCGCGGCGGCACCACCGTCGTCGCCTCCTGGGACGGCACCATCCGCTACGTCATCGCCAAGCCGCTGCCCAACCCGACCCTGACGCAGGGCCAGCGCGCCGCCGCCGTTGCGCGCCGCGAGCGCCAGAAGGCCTACGTCGCCCGCTGCGACGCCGCCGACCCCAACTCCGCCTACCTCGACGCGAAGGCCTTCGGCGAGCGCATGCGGCTCCGCATGGGCCTGCGCGCCCTGCACGACGGAGGGCTGGCATGACCGCGAAGAAGGCGATCGTCCGCATGTACAACGTCGGCTTCGGCGACGCCTTCCTCATCCTCCTCCCCGGCAAGGGGCGGCCGCACCGCATCCTCGTCGACTGCGGCAGCATCAAGGCCAACGGCGTCCCCATGCAGGGGGTCGTCGACCAGATCGTCGCCGACGCCACCGACAAGGACGGCACCCCCCGCATCGACCTCGTCATCGCCACCCACCGCCACCGCGACCACGTCCTCGGCTTCGAGCAGGAGGGCTGGGAGAAGGTGGAGGTCGGCGAGGTGTGGCTGCCGTGGACGGAGGACCCCGACGACCCCAAGGCGCGCCGCATCCGCGAGACCCAGAGCGGCCTCGCCGCCGCCCTCGTCCCGCGCCTGCAGGCCCGCCTCGCCGCCGGCTCCGACCCCGCCGGCAAGGCCGCCCTCGACATGGCCCTCAACGCCCTCACCAACGAGGCCGCCATGGCGACCCTGCACCATGGCTTCGCCGGCACCCCGACGCGCCGCTACCTCTCGGCCCAGACGAAGCCCCTCACGACGCCGCACATCCCCGGCGCGAGCTTCCACATCCTCGGCCCCTCCCGCGACGAGGCGGTCATCCGCGACATGGACCCCCCAAAGAACCAGTCCTACCTCGCCCACCTCGCAAGCCTCGACCCCGGCACCGGCGGCGCCCCCGAGCCCTTCGGCGCCGAGTGGCACGGCCACGCCAGCCCACCCACTGGCGCCACGCTGACAGCGGTGGACAAAGAGCGCATCGACGCCTTCAGCGAGGACGTCGGCGGCCTCGCGGCCGTCGCCCTCGACAAGGCCGTCAACGGCACCAGCCTCCTCATCGTCCTCAAGGTCGGCAAGGCCCACCTCCTGCTCCCCGGCGACGCCCAGTGGGGCACCTGGAACGCCGCGCTGCAGGTCCCCGAGTGGCAGGCCCTCCTGCGCAAGACGACGTTCTACAAGGTCGGCCACCACGGCAGCCACAACGCCACCCCGCGCGGCCTCGTCGACGACCTCCTGCCGAAGGACTTCTGGGCGATGGCCTCCACCATGGGCGTCGACCAATGGCCCAACATCCCCAAGAAAGAGCTCCTCGCCGCGCTGGGCAAGCACAGCCCCCGCATCGCACGGTCCGACCGGCCGCAGGACGCGCCGAAGCCGTGGTTCAACACGGCACCGGGGTATGTCGAGGCCAGCATCCCGATGTGACGGCCATCGCAAGCACGACGGAGGACGGAGTGGGGCCATTGCGATTTGAACGCAAGTCAACTGCACCCCAAGCAGCTAGGATACCAAGCTACCCCATGGCCCCTGCTGCTCCCGGGCGCTGCGGGGAGGCATCATCGCCGAAGCTTGCCTCCCTGGGGTGACCCGGGAACAGACCCAAGGGACCGAGGCCCCTTGGCGCATCTTCGCGGACTTGGGCACGGTATAAGGCCTATTCGGGGCGGGGTCGCCGGTTGCGGGCGGCTTTTCTACCGGGCACGTCGTGCTGTGGGCGTGAAGGTGGAGGTGAGCCACGGCCGCTGCATCAGTTGCGCCGGCTGCGTGGGCGTCTGTCCGGTGGACACCATCACGCTGAAGGAGCTGCACCTGGCCATCGACCAGGGGCCGTGCATCAGTTGCGGCCTCTGCATCCAGTTCTGCCCGGTGGGCGCGTTGACGCCGGGGGCGGACTACGGGGTGGCGCCGCCGACGCGCAAGCCGGACCGCGTCATCGTTGTGTGATTCGTGGGAGTCCAGTGATTCGAGGAGAAGTCCAGTGAAAGAAGCTGCCCCTGCCTTGGCTTTTCCCTGAACTTGCATCCACTCACTGAACTCCCAGGGCATCCCGCCGTTTTTATGCCCGCTCCCGGTGGGAGTGGATGGATGCCTGCCCTCGCCGGAAGCCCCGCGCTCACCGTCACCGACAAGCGCCTGGCGACGCTGCGGCCCGGCACCATCCCGCGCGCCGCCGACACGGAGGTGGACGTCCTGGTGGTGGGGCTCGGCCCCGGCGGCCTCATCGCGTGCCGCGAGTTCGCCAGGCAGGGCTTCTCGGTCCTCGGCATCGACCGCAAGCAGGAGCTGGGCTGGCCCAAGCGCTGCGCCGAGGGCGTGAGCGACGAGGGGCTGGCGTGGTGCGGCGTCACTCCTGACCCGGCGTGGGCCTACGGGCGCATCGAGGGCGCGGCCATCTACGCCCCCAGCGGCAAGCGCGTCGTGCTGCAGAGCAAGGACACCTATGGCTGGGTCGTCGAGCGCAAGATCTTCGAGAAGCACCTCGCCCGCGACGCCATCCTGGCCGGGGCGAAGACGATGCCCAAGACGCAGGCCGTCGCGCTGCTGAAGGACGCGGCGGGCGCCGTGGCCGGGGTGCGCGCCGAGTTCATGGGCACCCAGTTCAACATCCGGGCCAAGCTCACCGTCGGCGCCGACGGCATCGACTCCTTCGTCGGCAAGTGGGCCGGCCTGCGGACGCTCAACCGGGTGCGCGACTACCACGC
>JBHELM010000165.1:0-5442 GCA_046352715.1 Thermoplasmatota archaeon
CCCCCTCGCCGAGTGGACGACGCGCATCCACCACGTCAGCCTCCTGAGCGAAATCCTGCGGATTTGGACCGAGCTGCCCGAGGACACCAAAATCTTCCTCGTCATCGATGAACCGGAATCCAATCTGCGGGGTGGGACGTCGAAGGGGTTGAAGGCGTACCAGGACTTCCGCTACATGATTCGCAAGCTGGGCATCACGAAGGCCGAGATTTGGCACAACATCAGCGAGCAGTACAAGAGCATCCGCGAGGACGATTCGGAGTCGGTGTACCGCATCATGAAGGACACCCAATCCAGCTTCGACTTCACGCGCAACCACCGCGGCGAGGCCCTGGTGCAGCGCGTCGAAGGCGTGCCCGGTGTGGCCAGGCTCAAGTTCGCCACCAGGGGCATGGGCAGCATCGACGTCGACGTCAACATGTCTGCCCTGATTCGCCGCATCGCCAAGCTCCACATCGTCGCGGAGATCAAGGCGGAGGTCCGCGCCGCCCTCGCGGACCCGCACACCCTGTTGGAGGACTACCGCGACGAGGCCGCCCTAGCCGCCGAGGAAGCGGCCGCGCAGGCAGCGCGCGAGCAGGAGTGCATCACGCAAATCCTCGCCGACCCCACCCGCTTCCAGAACCCGCAGGGCCTCATCGACGCCGACCGCGTCCGCCGCAGCTTCCACCTGACCTTCCGCGACGCCCAACACCTCGCCAGCATCGCGCAAGCTAGGTTGCCGCCGGTCACGAGCGATGAGCAACTGGTGCAGGCCATCCTGGCTCGCCGCCAGGAGTTCCTGGGCAAGCGCGGCATCGGCTTCGACCGCGAGAAGATCACGCGGCTCTTGGGGGTGTCCGACCGCCGCGCCCGCGAACTGCTGCGCATCGCCAACCAACGCGCAGGCTTCGCATAAGACGCCGCGAAACAACGCCTTCATCTCTGGCCTCCCACTTGGCGGCCTGCTGCCGGATGCCATGCCCGACCTTTCCCCCCTTGAGGAAACCTTGCTGGCCATCCTGGTTGCCTTGGTCGGCGGCGCCATCGCGTTCCTTGGCAGTTGGCTGTACCGGCGCCGCTTCAACCCTGCCCGCCTGAAGGTCGTCAACCACCGGCTCTACGCTATGCGGGAAGGCCGGGGCATCGTCTTCCTGCCCGAGGTCGATGCCGCCTCCGCCAGCGCCCATGCCTGCGCGCTTGGGACCCGACAATTCTTCCGCATCCTGCACATCGGCAAGCGGTCCCTCTGGGAAGGGGTCGACCTTGACGTTGGACCGGAGCGGGAGCGGCGAGCCTCAGTGAGCTTGCCCAGCGATGGAACGTTCGAGCGGCTCTCCTTCCGCGTCGACTACGGCAACCCCACCGCAGCAGCGAGCTTGGCCGGCATCCTCTTGTTTCTCACCACAGCAGACGGCCGCCGCTACCGCATCACCTGGGAGTTCCCACCCCTTGAACTGGACGACATCATGAGATACCTGGCTGAACCAGAGGGCCGGGAGTTGTTCATGCTTGCAAGGTTCACCTGCATGGAAGACCCTGGCCTTCCTGGGTCGTTGCAAGGCCCCTGGACCCCCAGCGAGCCCCTGTAACTATAGCACCGAAAGGGTCGTCTTCCACGGTGTAGGGCCGTCGGCGGTCAGGAAGCGCCGTTGCGCGGCGGCGAGCCCGCCGCCCTCAGCGGAGATAATGGTTTAAGAAACGCGACAGGAAGAGAGGGGAAGGGTCGGCGCGGCGGTCAGGGGTTGCTTTCCACGATGAAGCGGCCGTCCTGGAGGGCCATGGTGACGCGCCAGCCGCCGCCAATGGCGTCTTCCAGCTCGCCGGCCTGGATGATGCGCTGCACGGCCTTCGTCAAGCCCGCCACGGGCACTGGGGTGGGTTCGGGCTGGTGCTGCCGGACGAGGGCCACGACGTCGTCGCTGCTCATCTCGCTCAGGTTCAGGGCCTTGGCCTGGTCCTCAGGCACCCCGGCCACCATGACGAGCGCCCGGACGACGTCCACGAGGGGGTCGCGGCGGGGGCAGCCGTTGCGGGTCTCCAGGTGCTCGAGGGCGGCCTCGTAGCCCTTTCGGAGAGCCTCCAGGAAGTCGGGCGGGAGGTGGCGCTTGTTAAAGGCGTAGGTGAAGCTGATGCTGTTGTTGTGGCCCATGAAGAACTCGCGCCACTCGGGGTGCAACTCCTGCGGGTTGGTCTGCGAACAACGGTTGGCAAAGTAGGACCGCAGGATGTAGGGCGGCTCCTTGACGCCCGCGCGGCGCATAGGCTGGCGAACCAGCTCCGACACGCTCCACGTCGCCATGAAGGGCCGCTCGCCCTTCGTGGGCGGCACGACAGCCGACTCCAGCGTGAGCTTCTCCCCGGCCTGGATGCGCTTCTGGACATCGGCGGCAAGGTAGGCGCAGCCCTCGGAGCCAAAGAAGGTGAAGAAGCCGTTGCGCGTCTTGCTCAGGTGCGGGGGCACCTCGATCATGGTCGGGATGTGGTCGAAGACGATGCCCTCGGGGGTGAGGTGGGCCTCGGGGAGGTGCTTGAACTGCAGCCCCACCGAGCCGTCCCGGTTGCCCAGGATGGCCGGGCGCAACCCCGCCAAGCCCATCAGTGAGCCCCCCAGGCGTTCGCGGGGGTTGCCGGCATCAAAGATGCGGCCCACGGTGGCTTGGTCCGGGATGCGGTAGCCCCCCGTGTGGGTCGCCAAGGCGCGGGGCAGCTTGAAGCGCCGCGTGAACTTGAGGCCGCGCCACTCCAGCCAACTCTTGGTCGACGCCAGGGCCAGGCGCATGGCGGTCGTGCTGCGCCCGGCGCGGTGCAAGGCCGTGATATAGTCGCTCATCAGGTCGTCGCGCGCCTTCTTGGGCAGGGCCAGGAAGGACCCCTGGGTGTGTCCGGTGCGCTCCAACAGGAAGCCGAACCGGAACAGGTAGCAGGCGGCGGTGCTGAGGCTATTTTGGGCCAGGCTGTCATGCCAGCGCCGGGTGTCGAGGTCCTCTAGGAGGAAGGCGTACTTCGGGTTCAGTTTCTTGGGCATCAAGTCCCTGCTGGGGACGGCGTGGCCTCAAAGTGTTACCGGGGGATTACAGCCCGCATAACACAGATTGCACAGACCAAACTTCTCTGTGGAATCTGTGCAATCTGTGGTTTAGGGGCAAAGCCTGTCGCTCGGCCCTCACGTCCGCACGGCCTTGGCCTCGACGTGGAGGCTCCCCTCCCAGGCGCGCGCCGGCGTCGGGTGGTCGAGGTAGAGCGCGAACTCCCACAGCGTCTGGCGGGCGTAGGGGCTGTCCGGCAGGCTGTCGCCCACGGGCAGGCGGAAGGTGACCGTCGTCGGCAGGCCGCCGGCCTCGGGGGTGGCGGCCTTGGCCTCCCAGGTGTCGCCGCCGTGGTAGAGGTGGGGATGGCGCCGGGCTGGAAGGTGAGGGTGACGACCACCGCGGCGGCGTCGAGGGGCACGGTCTTGCCGTCGTCCACCGGGAGCTCGCCGATGCAGCCGCCGTAGCAGGTGGTGGAGGAGCCGTCCTGCGTCTCGGTCTGGTACTCCAGC
Organism: Thermoplasmatota archaeon; assembly: GCA_046352715.1. GTDB lineage: Archaea > Thermoplasmatota > E2 > JACPAO01 > JAHFTW01 > JAHFTW01. The sequence continues at coordinate 3,521 of JBHELM010000165.1, forward strand.
TTCACCGCCTGGTCGTGCACGAACAGCGCGACCTCGGTGGCGCCGTTCCACGGGTCGGGGTGGGGCCCGTAGACGACGAGCGGGAGGCCGCGCTGGGAGACGGCGCGCAGGCTGACCTTGCCCGCGAACGAGACGTCGCCGGCGCCCTCCGGCGGCGGGACGTGCACCTCGAAGCGCCACAGCGACAGGACGGAGTGCGGCAGGTCGTCCATCTCGTTGGTGGAGTTGAGCGTGAAGGGGACGCCGCTGCGCAGGTCGCCGAGCCTCTGCGGCTCGGAGTCCTTGGCGGTCTTGACCCAGAGCTGCGGCGTGCCGTGCGAGTTGCCGTGCGGGTCCTGCGCGATGTCCACGGTGACGTTGACCCACGCGGCGCCCTGGGGGACGACGTGGTCCTTCTCGGGGCGGAAGAAGGCGATGCCCATCCCGTCGCAATTGCCCGAGCAGCTTGCCTGCATCTGCCCGCCGCTGGCGTCCACCACGCTGACGGTGTCGCGGCCCTGCCAGTAGTCGTGCGCGTGGCTGCCCGGGGTGGCGTTGCGCAGGTAGGCGGTGTCGCGCGGGTCGGTGATGACGGAGGCGGCGGGCTCCGTCTGGGTCGCGGCGGGGGGCGGCGAGGCGCAGCCGGCGAGGCCGGCGGCAAGGAGGGCGGCGAGCAGGAGGAGGCAGCGGAGGCGGGCCATCGGGCCGCGACCCCGCAATTCCTATTTTACAGTTCAGGAGGAACGTTGCGATTGAGGACAAACACCGGCATGGGCGGTCGCGCCGAAGGCCCCGAGCAAGCGCCGAGCGAAGCGCGGCGCGGGCAAGGGAAGGAGCCGGCGGGCCGGTGAGGCCCGCCGTCGCGAAGCGACCGGCGACCCCCCTTCCTCCGAGGGTCTGGGCCCGGATGGGCCCCAGCAGACGTTGGCGGCGCGACGGCCGCAGGCCGTTGCGCCGACGTTGCCTGTCTAAGTGAGAAATCACCGATTAAACAGGCAGGGACAAGAGCCAAACCCTGAAGCGAGGCTACTCACTCCATGAAGCGACGGGACAATGCATCCAAATCCACGTCGTCCAGGAAACGCGTCCACACTCCAACAAGTCCCATCACGGAAGCCGAAAAATCCCTCGCCATCGAGTGGTACACGAAGACAGGGCGCTTCGAGTTTCTGGCACGGGACAAGGGACAAACCCGCAGACGGCTTTGATGAGGTTGGCTGCCCGGCCTCGACTCCGGGGTCTCCACACCTGGATGGTGTGGCGTTCTACCGGCACTAGAACTACAGCCTACGTCCCGACCAGAGGCGTGACCTGCGCCTCAGCCCCAGGAGTGGTCGGCTCCTGGGGCACCTTTTCCTATGGTATCGCGTCCTTCAGACTTCCGGTAGCTCCATCACGCGCCGCTCCCCGAACACGGGTTCAACTCCAAGCTCCATCATCGCGCGCACCACACAGCGGATGTTCCAGGCGATGACCTTGCACAGGACCTCGTTTTGCTGCGCGAGGGGCTTCTTCGACACTAATCCCTCCCCGAGCGTACGCTTGATGCCTGAGAAGGTCGATTCCACGTTGGACCGCTTGTGGTAGCGGCCCCAGAACTCGTCTTGGTGGAGTGCGAAGTAGTGGAACGCCTTGCGCCAAGTCTTCGCGGCCGGCCCACCCGCGTAACTGCGATGACCAAGCTCGAAACCCTCATGGAACGGGATGAGCGCTTCCCCACCCAGGAGCTTCACGGCATGGTGATTCTGCTTCGTCGCGTACGCCCCATCCGCAGACACCTCCTTCACCTGGAAGCCTTCACCCGTCCCCTCAACGAGCGTGGCAAAGTTGGACTTGTCCCCCGTGCCCTTTCCCTTGCCCGGCGTCACGATGGGGTCGGTGATGATTTTGGAGCGGACACCGACGCAGGCGTGGAGCTTCACCCACTCCCGGTGTTTCTGTTC
>JBHELM010000166.1:0-3760 GCA_046352715.1 Thermoplasmatota archaeon
CCGCCGTGGGAATGGCCCCCGGCGGCGTGGTTGGGGTCGATGGGGACCGCCGGGGGCGTTCATTGGGAGCCGGCCGGAGCCGGCGCGGGCCTAGTCCTGCCAGGCCCGGCAGTGGGCGCAGCGGGCGTCCCAGCCGCAGGAAGGGCACCAGTCGGTGCTGCCCTTGGGGGCGAGGAAGCCGGCCAGCAGGATGTGCTGGAGCCCGTTCTGGTTGGTTGTCATCATCAAGCCAGATGACGCGTGCGGCTGGAAGACGCCTGTGCACAGAGGCAACTGAATCTATAGAGAACGGCGGCCCGCCAACCGCGAACGGCGCGCACCGCTGGGAAGCTTTCCTGGCGTTCGCGGACTTCGTGGCCTAGTCGGCGCTGGCGGAGTCCAGGATTCGCAAAACATGGGAGAGGTGAGAAAGAGTGGGAAGAGAAAGGGAAGGAGGAGGAAAGATGCGCGGACGCCGGCCTAGGCCTTGCGCTCGGTGTAGCCGCACTTGCCGCAGTGCATGCGGTCCTTGTGCTGCGCCAGGAAGACGCCGGTGCCGCACTTCGGGCACGCCTTGTGGGTGCGCACGAGCTTGTTGCCCTGCACCTGGTAGAACCTGTTCGCTTCGCCAGCCATCCTCAGGCCTCCTTCTTGGGGGCTTCCTTCTTCGGCTTCTCGACGTGGAGGGCGTTGCGCTTCAGCAGGTGGGTGCGCTCCGTCTTGCGGGCGTCGTCCGCGGAGCGGTAGGCGCGCGCCGTGCCGGAGGTCCAGCCGCGGCCGTACTCCGACTCCATCGAGTCGATGACGACGTTCTCCGTCTTGCTGCCGATCTCGCCGGCCAGCAGCTGGCGGACCTGCACGCGGCTGGGCGTGGTCTCGCCCTCGTGCCGCAGGGCGAAGACGATCTCCTTGCGGCCCATCAGGGCGTTCTCCTTGTTCGAGACAATCTTGAGTTCCATGGTTCACCTCGGCCAAGCCTCGCGGCGTGGCCTCACATGCCCTCGCGGGCAACGCGCCGACAAACCTCCGCTAGAAGAGGGTTGCGCCAGCACGGTTCTGTCCCGAATCGGGTTGCGGGGGCCCCCCGCCGCCGGGGCTCTTGATGCCGCAGTGGCCGGAGGCCGCTAGTCGTGCTTCACGATGCGCGGGGCCTGCGCCATCTCGGGCATGGGCATCTGCAGCGGCGTGGCGCCGTTGGCCTCGAGCGGGCGCCGCTGGGTCGCGGGGCCCCACTTCTCCACCATCGCGAGCAGGCTGCGGGTGGGGTAGTAGAGCAGGAACGGTGGGTCGTCGATCTCGCGGATGAGCCCTTCCGCCTGGAGGCGGTTGACGTACTTGCGCAGGATTTTGCGGCTCATGCGCAGCCGCTGCGTGAGGTCGCACTGCGCCTGGCCGGGGGTGCGCACGACCTCGAGGGCCAGTTCCCAGGTGCGGCCACGCTGCAGGACGGCGAGGGCGTCCTGGCGCTCGGGGGCCATGCTGCTCAGGAAAACGTGGGCGCGCTGCTTGGAGGCGACGACGTGGACGATGCCGGCCTCCTGCAGCTTGGTGAGGTGGTGGCGCAGGGTGCTGCGGTTGCAGCCGAGCTGCTCGGAGAGCTCCTGGGTCAGGATGCCGGGGCACTCCGCGATGCGGTCGTGGATGCGGGCCCGCAGTGGATGGGTCAGCGCGCTCTTCGGGGTGCGGGGCTTGGGTGCGGCCCGCTCCGGCTCGAGGGTGGCGTCGAGTCCTTTGATCATGGAGGTCTCCGTGCGGTCCCCCGCGGCGCCGCTCCGCTGGCGCAGGGGCCGGCAGGGCGGCGGCAGCGGGGCTGGGTGGACGGAGGAGGGCCACAAGGCCAATTGACTGTTTCCGTCATTTCGCTCCCCCCTCGCCTCCTGGCAGGGTCGCGGAAAGGGGCCTGAGGGCCGCGACCGTGGAGACCGTCGCGCAGCGGCACAACAGGGGGAAACCGCGTTGCCCCCATTCCTCTTCGCCCTCTCCGAGAATCGCCGCGGCCGGGTGGGGCGTCCGGCGGCGCGTTCGCGGGAGCGGGGCGCCTTCGCCTGCGATTGCGAAATCGTGCATGGCGGCGGAGCCCACCTTCAACGGGCGTGGCGGTCGGCTGAAACCACGCCTGAATGGACCAAACTGGGAACGTTCAGCGCCGGCTGTCCCTTCTCTGGGAAATATAAAAGAAAAAAGGGTCCGCGACACCTTAGGGACTTTTGTGAAGTCAATGCTAGACTTTAATAGAAGAAGACAGACTCCCAACGTTGTGTCGCGCCGCCTCCTCGCCAAGTCGACAATCTTCATCATCCTCCTCACTGTCCAAGCTGACGTTGCGGTCGCCGACCCCCTCCCCCGCCTGGGGATGCCCAGCAACGCCCAGGCCCGGTACGACTCCACAGCGGGGTCCATCGAGGTCACCTGGGGCCCTCCCACCGACGCCGACCCCAACGCCACCTTCACCTACGAGGTCCGCCGCGACGACGTCGTCGTCTACCTGGGCGGCGAGCTCTCCTTCGTCGACGCCTCCCCCGCGGCCGTCGTCGTCTACACCATCACCGCCTACGACGGCAGCAGCCACGGCGCCGCGGCCATCACGGTCGGTGTCCCCGTCGACCTCGACCACGGCTACCCGCACTGCCTGGACATCGTCCAGACGAGCCCGCCGCGCATCAAGATGGAGTGCCTCCTCCCCCTGCCAAACTGAAGGACCCCTCCGCAGCGCCCTCTTCCTGGTGCTGGCGGTCGCCCTCGTGGGGGTCTCAGCCGCGCCAGCCGAAGCGGCGCCCGAGCTGCTCGTCTCTGGCCTTGCCATGTCCGGGCAGGTCACGGCGAACGGCACCCTCGGGGGTTGTCCCTGAGCTACCCAGTCCCTCTTGAGACTGGCGCCGAGCCGTCGCCGGCTCCTGCCAACCTGACGGCCCTCGTTGCCCTGCCCCCCCTGCCCTCCCCGCTGTTCACCCTCCGGGCCGACTCCATCGAGGCGGAGGTGTACGTTGCCGACACCGCCGTGCACGGTGGCGTCGTCGTCCACGCCCCGAACACGGGCGTCGAGCGCTACTCGCTCACGGCGGCGACCGTGCAGGGGAGCGAGGTCCGCAAGGGATACTGGGTGTCGGTGTTCCCCCTGGGCCGGCAAGCGGCCCCTCAGTGGGAGGAATCCAGCCTGTGCATCCATGCCAGCGCGTCCTCCGCCACGTCCCTGCGGATGACCGGCAATGCGGGGGCCCCGGTCTACACCGCAGACGTGGACGGCGCGGTGGCCTGGCTTCCGCTGTGCGACGTGCAGGTGGCGCGCCACATCCGCGGGGATTTCCTCATGACGCTGTGGCAGTGCGACGCCGTGGCCCAATCGCCGGAGGGCACGCAGGTGCTGCGGAGCGGGGAAACCCCCAAGGCGCCAGAGGAGGAGGCGCCAGGCTACCCATTCGTCGCCGTCACGACCGACCGCCAAGTGATCCTGACCGTGCAAGGCGGCGACCTCCTCCTGCCCGCCCTGTCCACGGCGGATGCCCAGATCTACCTATACCGACCGCAGGTCCACGCGCTGGGCAACGTGGTGCTCCACGACGCCAAGGGGTTCCTTGCGGTGCGGGGGGAGACCGTCGATGCAAAGGAGGTCGTCCTGTCCGGCGACCTCCTGGTGAAGGCCGGGCAGGTCCGCAACGGCACCACCCTCCCGCTGGAGGTCGATTGGGCGCCAGCCACGCAGGGAACGACCGTGGCCGACCTCCCCTCCCACTCCCTCGCCTGGCTCTGGCTCCTCTGCCTCCCGGCGCTCGCGGCCGTCCCG
>JBHELM010000167.1:0-7871 GCA_046352715.1 Thermoplasmatota archaeon
CCCGCCCCGCGAGCCCCTCGTTCAGCCTCGTCGGCCTCGCCCTGCTGGGCTGGGGCCTCGCCATCCTGGCCGGCTTCGTGCCGCACGAGGACCTCCTGGTGGGCGCGGGCCTGCTGGCGCTCGGCGCCTGCCTCACGGCCGCGACCGGCTTCCCGCAGGTCCCCGGGCTGCCGCGCTGGCCCTTCGTCTGCGTGGGCGCCATCCTTGCCCTCGGCATCCCCGCCTACGTCCTGCTCGCGGCGACCTCCTGGGACCCGCCCAAGGCGGTGCTCTGGGGCGCGGGCCTCCTGGTGCTGGCGCTGCTGCCGCTGCACCACCGCACGCTGCCCCTGCCCGGCCGGCTGCGCGGCACCGGCGCCTCCCTCTCCACCAGCGCCGTCGCCGTCGTGGGCGGCCCCGGCGTCGTCTACGCCCTCCAGTCCCTCTTCGTCAAGGGCACCGGCGTGACGCCCATCGAGGCGTTCCTGCGCGTCGGGCTGCTCGCGCCGCTGGCCGCCGTCGCCGGCTGGCTCGGCTGGCACCCCGACCTCGCGGGGCAGGTGCTGACCTTCGACGGCCCGGCCGGCCCCATGGGCGTCGACGTCGGCGCCGCCTGCTCCGGCATCCAGGCGATGGCGCTGTTCGGCGTCCTGCTCGGCGTGCAGATGCTGGTGCAGCGGCCCCCGCCCGGCAAGGCCGCGCTGTGGGCCGCCATCGGCCTGGGCGGCGTCTACGTCGCCAACCTGCTGCGCCTCGTCACCATCGTCGCGGTCGGCCACTGGTGGGGCCCCGACGCCCTGGCGCGGGCGCACGCCGACGCCGGCTGGATGTTCTTCGTCGCCTGGGCGCTCCTGTACGCCGGGCTGGCCCGCCGGTCGATGCGTCCCGCCCGCCTCCCGCCCCTGCGGCCGGGCGGCGCCACGGGAGCGGCGAAATAGCGCCCCCCGCTTGGCCGCGCGTGCCGCACCCGAACGTGGAGGTGCGCCCGAGCCGCGGGCCGCGCAACAGCCTCTGGTACTGCTTCCACGACGTCAGCCGCTGGCGCGTCACGTGGAACTATCTCTGGCTCGCGGGCGGGCGGAAGGTGCCGTGGTTCACCCTCAAGGCGTGGATGGCGCGCCGCAGCGGCGCCAAGGTGGGCCGGCACGTGAGCCTCGGCCTGTGCGCGACCCTGGACATCCTGTTCCCCTCCTGCATCACCATCGAGGACGACGCCATCGTCGGCTACAACACGACTGTCCTCTGCCACGCCTACGTCCACGACGGCTACCAGCTCGGCCCCGTCCGGCTGGCCACCCGCTGCAGCGTGGGCGCCAACTGCACCATCCTCCCCGGCGTCACCATTGGCGAGGGTGCGGTGGTCGGCGCCGGCTCGGTCGTGACCCGCGACGTCCCGGCGGGGGAGTTCTGGGCGGGCGTCCCGGCGCGGCGCGTGCGCAAGTCGTACTGACGCCACCGAACCGCGAAGCGCGCGAACACGAAGGAAGCGGCTTTCTCCTGATGTTGCGCCTTTCGCGGTTGGAAAGAGGGATGCCACCGAACGCGAACCCACGAACCGCGGAGGTCGCGGAAGGCACGGAACCCAACAATTTTTCCGAAGCACTCTGCGGTTCGCGTCCTTCGTGGTTCGGACGGAGTCTCAGCGGACGTAGCGCTGCGTGAACATCACGAACTTGCCCGCGGCGCCGCTGCTCGCCCAGTGGACCTGGTAGGTGCCGTCGTCGTCGAGGTAGTGGGCGGGCCACCAGTCACCGTTGCTGTTGCAGGCGACGCAGGCGCTGCCGAAGAGGGTCGCGTGCTGCGCGGCGAGGCGGGTGGTGTCCACGGCGGCGATGAGGCCGCTGGAGGAGGCGAGGGTGATGTTCGCGCCGCCAGGGTCGTCCCCGACGCCGAGCAGGCTCTGCGCCTCGGCGCCGTCGGCGTAGAGGAAGAACGGGAAGTCGCCCATGCTGGCGGGGGGCGCCGCGTAGGCGACGTCGCCGCTGTGCGCCTGCGGGTCCGCCACCTCCACGAGGTCCTGCTGGCCGGTCTCGACCTTGAGCCGGTGTGCCATCGCCATCTGCGGAGGCCGGTCGGTGGCGAGGCGGACGAAGCCGCCCGCGGCGTCCAGGGGGACGAGGACGTCCATGCCGGCCGGGAGGGTGAGGTTGAAGCGGGAGCCGTGGTCCCCCGCCAGGGAGATCCATTGCTGGGGGCGGTCGTCGGGGCCGTACACCATGAGGCCGGCGCTGATGCCGTCGGGGCTGTAGGGGCCCACCACCTCGGCGACCACTGTGGCGTTGGGCTCGACGTGGAGCAGGTAGGGGTCCTGCAGCGCGAGGCCGTTGCCGACGGGGGCGACCTCGACGTGCAGCGTGTAGGGGAGGCCGGCGCCGACGGCCGCGTTGGTGTAGCGGACGCCCACCAGGACCGCGGCGCCCGCGTCGAGGAAGTCCTGCCGGCCCGAGGTGATGAGGGTGAGGACGTCGGAGTGCGGGCCCTCGGCCAAGCTCTCGTCGCCGCCTGGGTTGAACGCCACGCAGCGCCAGGGGACGCAGGCGGCGGCGTCGAGGCCGGCGCGCGCGGCCGGGGTGTTGGTCCAGTTGAGGGTGATGCGGAGGGCGACCAACTGGTCGACCGCCAGCAGGTCGGGGGCCTCCACCCAGTCGAAGAAGCAGCAGCTGTTGATGGCGACCGACGCCCCGAGCGGGACGCCGCCATTGAGGCCGCTGGCCTCGTCGGCGCTGATGGCGCCGGCGTAGTCGTTGCTGAAGCGCGCCCCGCCGGGGTCGGGGGTGGTGTAGTTCCAGAGGCGCTGCGCGTGCTGGGCCGCGCCGCCGCCCGCCGGCTGCATCGTGCCGGTGGCGTCCGCGGGACCGTCCTTCTGCATGCACCCGGCCATTCCGGCCAGGAGGAGGGACAGCAAAGCCGCGACGGTCCACGGGGGGCGCATGCCCGCCAGCCTGGGCATCGGGTCATAGCGTTTCTGGTGCTCTGCTGCAATCCAGCGCGGGGAGCCTACGGGCTCCTGCCTCCCAGTGACGGCCGTCAGCGGCGCCGGGCGGCCGGCGCGCGGCGAGCCGGCATGACGAGGGCGTCGACGGCGCGCTGGATGTCGGCGTGGCTGCGCGGCCGCAGGTCGGCGGGCGCCGCGGAGACGGGGCGGCCGGCCGGCGTCGCGGCGGGCTGCACGGGCGGGGTCGGGGCCACCGGCACGGTCTCCCCCGCGGCGGTCTCCAGGATGGCGGTGCCGCCCTCGCCGACGGCGGCGCCGAGGTTGCGGGTGGAGCGCAGCGGGACTTCCTTGAGGAAGAAGGTGAGCAGCCACGCCACCAGGACGGCGGGGATGGCGTAGAGGAAGATGTGCGCCACGCCGGTGGCGACGTGGGTCTCCAGCGGGACGCGGATGGCGTCGGGCAGGCCGTGGATGAAGCCGGGGTTGCTGCGCAGCGCCCCGAAGGCGACGCGGGGGTCGCCGCCGTTGGCGATGATCTCCGGGACGGCGGCGCTAATCTCGTCGGAGAAGATGACGCCGAAGAGGGCGACGCCGATGACGCTGCCCATGCTGCGCACGAAGTTGTTGGCGGCGGTGCCGATGCCCATCTGGCGCAGGTCGAGGGCGTTCTGGACGGCCAGCACCATGACCTGCATCGTCATGCCGATGCCGGCGCCGAGCAGGAACATCCCCGTGCCGATGTAGAGCTCCGAGGTGTCCGGCGTCAGGAGGGAGAGCATCCCCATTCCGGCGGCGGCGATGGGCAGGCCGGCCAGGGGCCACCACTTGTACTTCCCGGTCTTGCTGATGATGATGCCCGACGCGGCCGAGAGCGGCATGAGGCCCAGCACCATCGGCAGCAGCAGGAAGCCGGATGTGGTGGGCGAGACGCCGGTGGAGATCTGCAGGTAGGTGGGCAGGAAGACGAAGCCGCCGAACATGGCGGCGCCGACGACGAAAGAGACCGCGCTCGCGACGGAGAAGACGGAGTTGCGGAAGAGCCCGAGCGGGAGCAGCGGGGCGCGGCGGCGCGCCTCGACGAGGACGAAGGCCGCCATCAGCAGCACGCCGCCGGCCAGCAGGAGCAGGACCAGCCAGTCGCCCAGGAACGCCGCGACGCCGCCGGGCGCCGCGCCGGGGGCGCTGGAGGCCTCGCCGGCGCCGGGGAGCCAGCGCAGGTTGTAGCAGCCGTCGCCGGTGACGGCCCCGGCGTCGGGGTCGCAGGCGTTGGCCCAGGGGGCCGCGGCGCCGCCCCACACCAGGCCGAGGATGAGCATGGAGGCGCCCGCCATCAGCAGCGCGGCGCCGGCGTAGTCGATGGGCTGGCGCTGGCGGTGGAAGGGCAGCCGCAGCACGATGCCGGTGACGACGAGGGCGGGGATGCCGATGGGGAGGTTGACGTAGAAGATCCAGCGCCACGGCGCGATGCCGAAGAGGTGGACGTGCTCGACGATGGCGCCGCCCAGCAGGGGGCCGACGACGGAGGAGACCAGGAAGACCGAGCCCATGAGGCCCATGTACTTGCCGCGCTCGCGAGGCGAGAGGATGTCGCCGATGATGGCGAAGGCGAGGCTCATGATGCCGCCCGCGCCGACGCCCTGCAGGCCGCGCCCGACGACGAGCCAGAGCATGTCGGGGGCGAGGCCGATGAGGGCCGAGGAGGCGAGGAACGTGCCGATGGAGATCTGGAACATCACCTTGCGGCCGTAGATGTCGGAGAGCTTGCCCCACAGCAGGATGGTCACCGTGGAGGTGAGGAGGTAGGAGGTGACGACCCAGGTGATCTTGTCGATGCCGCCCAGGTCGGCGGCGATGGTGGGCAGCGCGGCCGACACGATGGTCTGGTCGAGCGCCGCGAGGAACATCCCCAGCATGAGGCCGGAGAAGACGAGGAGGATCTGGCGGTGGGTCAGGTGCGCCTTCGGCTGTGCGTTGGCCTGCGACGGGTCGAAGGTGGGCAGGTCGCTCACGCCACCACCTCCGCGGCGAGGATGGGCTGCAGGTCGCGCAGGGCGGCGACGATGCTGGCCTGGGAGCGGGCGGGCAGGGCGGCGAGGCGCTGCGCCAGGCCCTCCTCCAGTTGGGCGCGGAAGCCGGCCACCAGCTTCGCCCCCGAGGGGGTGGTGGCGAGGCTGAGGCGGCGGCGGTCGCTGGCGTCGGCGGAGCGGGCGACGAGGCCGCGCTCCACGAGGCCGTCGACCAGCTTGGAGAGCGCCGGCGGGGAGACGCCGAGGTCCTCCGCGATGTCGCCGAGGCCGCGGTCGGTCTCCTTGGCGAGGAGGTTGAGGAAGCGGAACTGCGGCATCGAGAGGTCGCCGGGGCGGCGGCTGCGCAGCTCGGCCTTGAGGTAGCAGAGGAAGTTGAGGCCGGTGTCGACGGCGAGGCGGGCGGCGGCGTGGGAGGGGTCCGCGCTCATTTCGTTAACCGGCTCAATAATTTCTCTAGTTAAGGGTTTGGGCGCTGCACCGCAACCACCGAACCGCGGCCTTCGCGGTCAGGCGGGCGGTCAGGTGGAAGGAAGGTCACGGTGAACCTTCACATCCCCCGCCTTGCGCGACATGGGCCCGCTGCCGTTCGCGTCCTCGGCGTAGGGGGTGAGGTCCGCCAGCAGCCGCGCCACGTCGATGCCCCACCTCCCCGCCGCGTGGGGCCGCAGCCGCAACGTCACGTTGGCCCAGTGGTTCTGCACCCCGCGCCGCACCCCCTTGCCGTACTGCACCAGCATCGCGGCGGCCATGATGAGGCCCTGCACGAACAGCTTGTCCTCCCCCTCCAGGCCCATCCAGAGCGGCTCCCACGCCTCGTGCGCGTGCCAGGGTTCGCCGTGGTTGAACAGCCGCCGCCCCTCCTCCAGCGCCGGGTGCGCCGCCGGGTCCGGGATGGGGGCGGCATTGCGGTTGCGGCTCGTGTTGAGCGGGCCGGTCACGCCTGGCGGAGCGGGGGCGCGGGCTTCAGGCTTGGGTCGTCGTCAGACGCGCCGAACCAACCCACGGATCCCAAGAGGACGTGTCGTTGCAATGGTTCTCGGCAAAAACCGCGGATGACGCGGATTGAGGTGTGTCCTTCTGCTCGAGGCGCCCCACAAAAACCCGCGTCATCCGCGAAATCCGCGGTTCGTGGTGGTCTACGCCTTCTTCCACGGCTTCGGCTTGACGGGCGAGCCGCACACCGTGCACTCGTCCCCCTTGGGCATCGCCTCGAACCAGCGGCCGCAGCCGGTGCAGCGGGGCTTGAAGTCGAGCGCCGCTGCGATGCCGTTGGTGTTGACCGTTCGGGTGGCGATGGCGAGCCGCTTGGCGACGTCGAGCAGCGTGAAGTCGTCGGTGATGAGGTGGCCGTTCAGCTCCAGGGCGAGGGCGGCCAGGGTGACGTCGGCGCGGCTGAGGCGCGTCAGGTTGCCGGCGGCCTGCGCCGCATCCTACACCCGAATCACGTCGTCGGGGTCGGCGGCGCGCACCTGGAGGCCCACGCTGATCCAGTCCTCGTAGCGCCGCGCGTCGCGCCCCCCGGGGGAGATCTCCGCGGCCGCCTCGGGCGTGGTGGCCCAGCGGCCGTCGCGGGGCGGGTCCTTGCCGCCCAGCAGGAGCGAGGTGTCCAGGATGTACCACGAGGGCACAGGGGGCGACGGGGAATGGAGCACATGAGGGTAACGGAGGCGTCATACAAAAGCGGTGAACCTCTCCGGGATGCGGACTTCAGGTGTCCTGCATGGCTGGTTCGTCCCCACTAATCCACAGATTTCGCTGATTCCACATTGTCGTGGCTTCCCCGGGAGACCTCCTCGTGCTCTGTGCAATCCGCACAATCTGCGGATTGGGGGTGCGAAGCCAACCAGAAAAGCCTGTGCGCGTCCTGACGGCCCTGCCCGCCGGCCCAATCCTTCTAAGAGTCGTTGCGTTCGCCGCCGCGTGGCCAGGAAGGCGAGCAAAGGCGCGCGCAAGACCGCGAAGGCAACTCCCCGCCGGGCCGCGAAGGCAGCGAAGCCCAAGGGCAAGCCCGCCGCGAAGCCCAAGCCCTCGCCTGCCCCCAAGGGCGTGAAGGTCGCGCGCCCCCGCGTCCACGAGCCCGCGCCTCTGCCGGTGAAGGGCGACGAGTTCGTGGTGGAGCTCGACCACGGCAGCAAGCGCACCCCGGTCGATGCCATCACCGGCCGCCCAGTGCCCGCCGCCCCCGCGCCCGCCACGAAGGGCATGACCTATGCGCAGACCGGCGTCGACATCCACCGCGAGGACAAGGCCGTCGAGGCGCTCGCCGGGATGGTCAGCTTCCACCGCACCGGCCTCGGCGCGCCGATGGGGAAGATCGGCCACTTCGCCGGTCTCGTTGACTTCGGCGCCGAGGACGCCCTCGTGCTCTGCACCGACGGCGTGGGCAGCAAGGTGGAGGTCGCCAACGCCCTGCGCAAGTGGGACACGGTCGGCATCGACTGCATGGCCATGAACGTCAACGACGCCCTCTGCGTCGGCGCCGAGCCGCTCGCGTTCGTCGACTACCTCGCCGTGCAGGACCCCGACCCCGAATTGACCAGGCAGGTCGGCGCCGGCCTCAACGAGGGCGCCCGCCAGGCCAACTGCTCCCTCATCGGCGGCGAGACCGCCAGCCTCCCCGGCATCATCAAGGGCTTCGACCTCGCCGGCACCTGCCTCGCCCACGTCAAGAAGGCGGCCATCGTCGACGGCAACCGCATCCAGCCCGGCGACGCTCTCATCGGCCTCGCCTCGACTGGCATCCACTCCAACGGCTACAGCCTTGCCCGCCGCGCCTTCGAGTCCGCCGGCCACGCCTACACCGACGCCTGGCCCTGGCCCGACGCGGCGCACAGGGGCCAGCGCATCGGCGACGTCCTTCTGGAGCCGACCCGCATCTACGTCCGCGAGGTCCTGTCGCTGCTGCGCTCCGGCATCCCCGTGCACGGCCT
>JBHELM010000168.1:0-4596 GCA_046352715.1 Thermoplasmatota archaeon
GCCGCGCCCTGGCCGAGTACGACCTGGGCAACCTTGTCACGAACCGGGAACTGCACCAAGTCATCTTCCACGACGACGCGTTCTGCAAGGGCGACATGACGACCAAGTTCCTCGACGAGCGCAAGATCCTCGACAAGCTCATGGGCGTGCAGGCCGCCGTCGATCATGCCACGAAGCAGAAGCTCGCCGCTCTCGCCGCAGCCCTCGCCCAGGAGCCCGGCGGCATCGACTCGCTCGTGCAGAAATCCTACCAGTTCCAGCAGAGTGCCGCCAAGAACGTCGGCGTGGACGAGTTCGGGCGCCGCCGCCTCTCCGCGTGGGGACGCCGCGGGCGCTACGAAGGCCAAGGGAGGCGCTCGTAATGCGCTACAGTTTCCAGTTGAACGGCCGCCGCTTCATGGTGAACCTCGAGGAGCACGCCGACGGTCCGCGCTACGTCGTCGAGGACGAGGCCTTCCAGCCCAAGGTCGAGACGGTGGGCAAGGGTCGATACAAGGTCACGATCGGCCACCAGCGCTACGAGTTCAGCATCCACAACGGCATCGTCATGGAAGGTGTCCGCCAGCTCGACCTCGAGGTGCGCCGCGAACGCCCGGAGCTTGAGCGCAGCAAGGCGGGCGGCCGCAAGAACGACGGCAAGATCCGCCCCCCGATGCCCGGCAAGATCGTCGAGGTCAAGGTGAAGGAAGGCCAAGAGGTCGCGGAAGGCGATGTCCTCGTCGTGCTTGAGGCCATGAAGATGCAGAACGACCTCAAGTCGCCGCTCGCGGGCACGGTCTCCCGCGTCCACGTCCACGATGGCACCAACGTGGAGGCCACGACGGTGCTGATGGAGATCGAGCCGGCGGCTGACGGCGCCGCCGAACCTGACCTGTCTGGCCCAGCGGCTCCGGCACGACCCAAAGCCTGACACGCCCGCCGCCGGATAATGGCGCATGGACGGCGGCCGCACGGTGGAGGCCTCCGGCCTGCGTCCTTGGCGTGGCCGCCCCCCGCACCGCTCCACCATCGACCGCGACCTCTTGGCCGCCGTGGTGGAGTCCTCCGAGGACGCCATCGTCACCAAGACCCTCGACGGCACCGTCACGAGCTGGAACGAGGGCGCCGAGCGCATCTTCGGCTACACGGCGCAGGAGATGATTGGCCAGCCCATCACCCGCCTGTTCCCGCCGGACCGCCTGCAGGAGGAGGAGGTCATCCTGGGGCGCATCCGGCACGGGGAGCGGGTGGAGCACTTCGAGACCCGGCGGATGCGCAAGGACGGCGCCGCCATCGACCTCTCCGTGACCATCTCGCCGCTGCGCGACGACCGCGGCCGGCTCGTCGGGGCCTCCAAGGTGGCGCGCGACATCACCGAGCGCAAGGAGGCCGAGCGGGAGCGGGCCCTGCTCGCCAGCATCGTGGGCACCAGCACGGACGCCATCCTGGCGAAGACGCTCGACGGCATCGTCACGAGCTGGAACCCGGGCGCCGAGGCGCTGCTGGGCCACACCGCGCAGGAGATGGTCGGCCGCTCCTTCCTCGCCATCGTCCCCGCCCCGCGCCTGGAGGAGGAGCTGCGCGCCGTGGAGGCGGTGCGGCGCGGCGAGACGGTGAAGCAGGAGACGCAATACCTGCGCAGGGACGGCTCGCTGCTCGACGTCCTCGCCACCGACGCGCCGCTGCTGCGCCGCGACGGCACCGTCTTCGGCTGCGCCAAGGTCGCGCACGACATCACGGAGCGCAAGCGGCACGAGGTGCGGGAGCGCGAGCAGGCCCAGGCCCAGATCCAGGCCCTGCACGAGCTGGAGGCGTTCCGCACCCGCTTCATCAACAGCGCCGCCCACGAGCTGGCCAACCCCCTCACCCCCATGGCCATCCAGCTCCGCCTGCTGCGGCGGCGCGCCACCGACCCCCAGCTTGCCCGCTCGGCCGGCATCCTGGAGCGCAACTTCCGCCGCCTGGAGCGCGGCATCCGCGACCTGCTCGACGCCGCCCGCATCGAGGGCAACCGGCTCACCATCGTGCGGCGCCGGGTCCGCCTGCGCGCCCTGCTCGACGAGGCCGCCGAGTCCTTCGGGCCGCCCGCCCAGGCCGTCGGGCTCACGCTGCGCGTCGGGGAGGTGTCGGACCTGGCCCTGGAGGTGGACGGCGAGAGGCTGATGCAGGTGCTCTACAACCTGCTCTCCAACGCCGTCAAGTTCACGCCGCTGGGCGGTGAGGTGGTGCTGGACGCCACCACAAGGGCGGGGAAGGTGTGCATCTGCGTGCGCGACACCGGCCTCGGCATGGAGCCGGGGCAGTTGGAGCGCCTGTTCCGCCCCTACCACCAGGTGCACGACCCCAAGCTGTCGCCGGGCGTCGGGATGGGCCTGGGCCTCTACATCTCGCGCGCCCTGGTGGAGGCGCATGGCGGCCGCATCTGGGCGGAGAGCGGGGGGCTTGGGAAGGGGACGAAGTTCTGCGTGGAGCTGCCACTGGAGATGCCGGTCCCCCACGCCGCGCCGGACGTGCCCAGGCCGGGAGCGCGGCCCGCAGGGCCCTCCGGTCCCCCTGGGCAAACCTAGAAGGGCACCCGCCTTGCCGCCCGCGTGGCCGTCCTGCTGTGCGACGTCGACGACAGGGGCATCGCGACCCTCACCCTCAACCGCCCCGAGGCGCTCAACGCCCTCAACGGCGAGGTGCTGGAGGCGCTCCACGCGGCCGTCACCGGGCTGCACGGCAAGGCCAAGGCAATCCTCCTCACGGGTGCAGGGAAAGCCTTCGTGGCGGGCGCCGACATCGCTGCGATGGCCAGCCTCTCGCCGCACGAGGCGCGCGAGTTCAGCCTCGCCGGCCAGGACACGTTCCAGGAGCTCGCCACGTTCCCCGGCCCCGTGGTGGCGGCCATCAACGGCTACGCGCTCGGGGGCGGGTTCGAGCTGGCGATGGCGTGTGACATCCTGGTGGCCTCCGACAAGGCGGTCGTCGGCCAGCCTGAGGTGAAGCTCGGCGTCATCCCTGGCTTCGGCGGCTCGCAGCGCCTCCCCCGCCGCGTCAGCCCCGGCGTGGCGAAGTGGCTGCTGCTCTCGGGCGACAACGTGAAGGCCGACTTGGCGCTCCAGATGGGCCTCGTCGACCGCGTCGTGCCGCACGACACGCTGCTGGCCGAGTGCCGCAAGCTCCTGGAGACCATCCTCTCCAACGGCCCGCTCGCGGTCGCCGCCTGCAAGCGCCTCGTGGACGAGGGGCTGGACCTGCCGCTGCCGGAGGCGCTGGAGCTGGAGGCGGACGCGTTCGGCGCGGCGTTCTCGACCGCGGACCAGAAGGAAGGCATGGCGGCGTTCCTGGCCAAGCGGAAAGCCGCGTTCACGGGCCGCTGACGACCAAGCCACGAAGGCCGCGAAAGCAAGGAACTTCCGTGGTGGTTCGCGGTTGGGCGCATCTGGGTTTCACGGCCGCTCCGCAAAGCCTATCCTCGCCCCCGGGGCTGCGCCTCCCATGCGCACCGCGCTCCTCCTGGTGGCCGCCCTCCTGTCGAGCGGCTGCATCAGCGCCCTCGCCAACGACGTCCCGGACCCGACACAGGGCCAAGCCCCCGCAGGCCCCGGAGCCGGCAGCGCGGCTGCGCACGGCCCTGCCCAGCGCACGGAGAGCCCCGTCACAGTGACGCTCGGCCCCGACGGCTACGTGGCGGCCAAGGACGTGACGGTGCGCAACGACTTCGGCGGCGCCGGCGCGGCACGGCTGACCCTTGCGACCCTGAACGGCGCCATCAAGGCCGCCGCGTGGGGCCAGGGCGGCTACCAGTTGGCCGCGCACCTGGAGGGCCGCGGCAGGACGGAGCAGGAGGCGCGCGCCGCCCTCAACACGCTCACCGTCCTCAACCAGGACACGCTCACCGCCAGCCGGCTGGACATCGGGCTCCAGGTCCGCTTCGGCGACCCGCCCGCGCCACTGCCGGTGCAGCCCCCGGTCCCCCTGCCGCAGGTCAACACCCTGCAACGCTCCGCCAGCATCGTGGCGAGCCTGCCCGCCGCGCCCGCCGAGGACCTGCGCGCCGAGACCACCAACGGTGCCGTCCACGTCGATGGGCTGCACGGCCCCGGCCTCCAGGTCAAGTCGACCAACGGCGCCCTGCACATCGAAGGCGCCTGGGACGTGGCGAAGCTCTCCACCACTAACGGTGCCCTCCACCTCGCCGGCCTGTTCAACGACCTCGACGCCGACACCACCAACGGCGCCATCCACGCCACCATCGAGAGCCAGCGCACCTGCAAGCAGACGCTCGGCACGACGAACGGCTCCATCCACTTGGACGTCAAGGACGGTGGCCACGGCTCCGCCATCGAGGGCGACACCACCAACGGCCGCGTCACCATCGACGTGGCCGGGGCGCACGCCGCCGGCAAGGACCGCCAGGAGGCCCGCACGCCCGGCTTCAGCAGCGAGGCGGTCCAGGTGACGCTCACGGCGGAGTCCACGAACGGCAACATTGCTGTCAAGTCGGCGTAGCCCCCCGCTGGAAAATACAGATTTCACGGAAAGACGGAGTCAGTTCTCCTTGCGATCCATGGTTCAGGTGGTCGGTGCTGCCACCTTCGGCCGGTCGTCCAGGATGGCCACCACGTCCAGGAA
>JBHELM010000169.1:0-16215 GCA_046352715.1 Thermoplasmatota archaeon
TCTATCGGGTCGGCAGCAGTCGACACTTCAAGCATCGGGCTGGCGTTGGCGGGCATGGCGAGGGCCAACGTGGCCACGGCTGCCCCGATCAGGTATTGCAAGTTCATGTTTTTGCACCCGTGGGCGGCATCCCGGGTCTGCTTTGTAAGCCTGCCGTGGTCTTTGCCCATTTCCCCACATCAGGGCACCTTGGCATGGCAAGGTGCTCTCTTCGCCGCCAAGCGTGCGGCGCCTCAGCCCATCTGTTGGTACGTCTGGTTCATCGCCGTCTCGGCCAGGTCGATGGCGTAGCCGCGGGTGCGGTCGATGGAGTCGGCGATGAGGGTGAGCGGGCCGACGGTCTCGGGCGGGAGGCCCTTGGTGAGGGTGGGGAAGCGGGCGCGCCAGGCGCTCGCGGCCTCGCCGGCGTCGGCGGCGCGGCTGGCCTGGGTGAAGTCGGGGCGCTTGAGGGAGGCGAAGGCGTCGTCCCACAGGGTGCGGACGTGGTGGGACTGCTCGACCATGGTGTGCACGACCTCGGCGGGGACCTTGTGGCCGTCGAGGGCGACGACGTTGGCGCACATCTTGGCGGCGTGGTCGCCCATGCGCTCGAGGCTGCGGGCGGCGAGGAACCGGTTGAGCGCCTCGGCGGGGCGGACGCTCAGGCGGGCGGCGAGGCGGGGCTGCTCCAGCAGGGCGTGCATCTGCTTGCTGACCATCCAGAGGAGGCGGTCGAGCTCGTCGTCGCGGCGGCGCACCTCGGCGGCCATGCCGGCGTCGCGGGCTTCGAGGGCCTTGAGGGCGTCGTCGTGCATCAGGCGGGCGATGCGCTGCATCCGGGTGAGGGTCTTGCGCAGGTCCATGTCGGCGACGCCGACGAGGTCCTGCAGCGTCATGCTCTGGGGGCCCTCCTCCAGGATCTCGACGCCGACGAGGGCGCGGCTGATGTCGCGCACGGCCTGGCGGGTCTTGGGGTCCATGCGGGTGGCGGAGCGCACCACGATCTCGTCCGCCCCGGCGAGGTAGGCGCCCACGAGGCGGCGCACGACCTCCTCGGCGGCGGGGGTCTCGGGGAGCTCGACGTTGAGGCTGCGCGCCTGCGACTTGGCCTCGCTGTGCGGGATGAGGAGGAGGGAGCCGTCGGGCTCCTCGTGGATGGCCACCGTGTCGCTGCGGCCCAGGTGGTTGCGGTCCACCCACTTCTTGGGGAGGCTCACGACGTGCGTGGAGCCGCCCGTGACTTGGAGTTTCCGGAGTTCCATGGAGGCGACTCCCTTCTGGGGTGGATAGCCCATCGGCCCGTAGTCTATATAGAATATTGTCGAAGCTTGCGCTCCCTCGCCGGGCCAACCCTTAGGCGCACCGTGGAGGTGCGCGCGCCGCGATGATGGATTCCTCCGGGCCTTCCACGCGTTCCGTCCACGCCGGCGAGGCCCCCGACCCCGCCAGCGGCGCCGTCAACGTCCCCATCCAGCAGTCGACCACGTTCTGGTTCCCCGAGCTGCCGGGTGGCGCGAAGTCGCCCTACATCTACAGCCGCTACACCAACCCCAGCGTGGAGGCGGTCGAGGCCAAGGTCGCGGCACTGGAGGGCGCCCCCGCCGGCTCGCTCGCCTTCGCCAGCGGCATGTCCGCCATCGCCTCGCTCTGCTCCGCCGTGCTGCGCCCCGGCGACACCCTCGCCGTGCAGCGCGGCGTCTACGGCGGCACCGCCGCCTACTTCGAGAACGACCTCAAGCCGTGGGGCGCCAAGGTCGTCGAGATGGACGCCGTCGCCCCGCCCAAGGCCCTGCCTGCGGGGACGAAGCTGCTGTGGATGGAGTCGATCACCAACCCGCTCCTGCGCGTGGCCGACGTGCGCGCCTGGGCCAAGGCCGCCCACGCCGCCGGCGCCCTGCTGTGCGTGGACGCCACGTTCGCCAGCCCCGTCCTGCAGCGGCCCCTGGAACTGGGGGCGGACGTGGTGATGCACTCGGCGACGAAGTACCTCGGCGGCCACACCGACGTCACCGCCGGCTGCCTGTCGTTCCGGGACGCCGCGCTGCGCGAGGCCGTCTACCTGCGCCGCCGCAACCTCGGCCCAACCCTCGACCCGCACGCCTCGTTCCTGCTCGGCCGCGGCATGAAGACGCTCGTCGTGCGGATGGAGCGCCACGCCCAGAACGCCCTCGCGCTGGCCGAGGCCTGCTCCAAGATGCCCGGCGTCGTGGCCGCCCACTACCCCGGCCTGCCGTCGCATCCCGACCACGCCACAGCCAAGGCGGTGCTGGGCGGCGGCTTCGGCGGCGTGGTGACGCTGGACCTCGGCAGCCAGGAGCGCGCCGTCGCCTTCCGCCGCAAGGTCCGCCTCATCACACCGGCCGCAAGCCTCGGCGGCGTCGAGAGCCTCGCCAGCCTTCCGCTGGAGACCAGCCACGCCTACGCCCCGGTCGAGAAGCGCCGCGCCGACGGCGTCGTGGACGGCCTCGTCCGCATCAGCGTCGGCATCGAGGACATCGCCGACCTCGTCGCGGACGTCCGGCAAGCCGTCAGCGGGTGAAGTGCGCCTCGAGGTGCCAGGTGTCGGCCGCCTTGGGCGTCCCCGCCACCCGCAGGCGGTAGTCGCCCGGCGCCAGCGTCCGCTCCAGGTGCGCCACGGTGCCCGCCACCTGCGCGTGGTCGCCGGAGGGCTCGATGGAGAGCTCCAGGACGTTGCCCTCGGTCCCCCACACCAGGGTCGCGTTGACGCGCGCCGAGCCCGCGAAGTGGAAGCCGTAGGCCCCGTCGAGCGTGATGCCCGCGCCGGCCGGCTGGGTGATGGTGAAGTCCTGCGGCAGCGGCCCCCCGCTTCCCGGCCCCGCGCCGGTGCAGCCCGACAGGGCCAAGAGAAGGAGGGCCGCCACGAAGCGCACGCCCCCGCCAGCTGCCGGCTCCTGAAGGGGCTTTCGGGCGGCGCCGGCGCCCTCCCGCACCCTTATGACGGCCCCGCCTCTGGCCGCCGCGATGGCACGGGAAATCCCGGTGGCGGAACACATGGAGAAGCAGTTGGCGGCCGGCCGCAAGGTCATCGCCAACGACTCCCAGAGCCGCGCCCTCTTCGCGCAGCTCAAGTCGGAGTGCCCCGACGTGGACGAGGACGCCATCGTGCGCTCCTTCGCCACCCCCGGCTTCGGCACCAAGAACGTGGAGGCCGCCGTCATCGCCACGGTGCGCCAGAAGCAGTTCAACGCCACCAACCCGCGCCCGCCGTTCAAGGGCGTGCTGGACCACCTGCTGCCGCCCAAGCTGGCCAAGGACGTCCGCGACGACCCCGAGTACCGCGCCCAGTTCGCCGACCTGCTGTCGGAGATCGAGCAGGAGCGCGAGCGCGACGGCGGCATCAGCGACGACGACATGCGGCGCGAAATCCAGGATGCGCTGAAGTAAAGCGACCTCGATTCCCTTAAACCTGGGAAGCAGGCTTCCCCGTGCGTGGCCTCGAATCTTGACCTCACGGCGGAATCGCGGAAAGCACGGCGCAAAGGAGACTCTTCCCTTGCTTTGGGCGCTATCCTTCTCCTGGTCGGCCTTGGGCTGGCTGCTTGGGGAATGAGTGCTCCGGTTTACGAGGACCGGACAGGCGGAACAATTTTTGGTTGGATTCTTTTTGGCTTGGGAGCCTTCGAGATTGCTTACGGGTGGTATTACCGCCAGCGTGCTGACAAGTTGGAGGACCACGTCATGAGTCAAACCGCCCCGCCGCAGTGGCAACCGAATCCGATGCCGCCCACACAGCCACTGGCTACCAAACCTTCTGCATTCTGCTCTGCCTGTGGGTCGCCTCTAGCGGGCGGCGCCGCTTTCTGCGGCTCTTGCGGGGCTGCCACCCGTTAGCACCTGCGTTTCCTCTGAAGGGTTATCCGAGCCGTAGGGGTCGCTCCGCCGTGCAGGTCCTGCGCGACCCCGACACCCCCGCGGCGTTCGCGTTCCTGCAGGCGGAGCTGGCGGGCCTCGCGCAGCGCCGCGGCCACCTCGTGCAGGCCATCGCTGACTGCGAGGTGCGCTACCAGGGCCGCGCCCGCAGCGACCTCCACCGCGGCGAGCGCCTCGTCCTGCTCAAGCCCGACGGCACGCTGCTCGTCCACACCGCCGAGAAGTCGAAGCCGGTGAACTGGCAGCCGCCGGGCGCCGCGTTCTCGGTCGGAATGGAGGACGGCCGCGTCGTGCTGACGAGCCACCGCACCAAGCCGGAGGAGATCGTCAAGGTCACGTTCCACGCCATCGCCCTGCTGCTGGCGGCGCCGCTGCGCGACGGCGCCGACCTCGCGCTGCTGGGGACGGAGGACGACCTCCAAGCGCTCCTCTACGTTCAGCCCAGCCTGGTGGAGGAGGGCTTCGTCCCCTCCCGCCGCGAGCGCGGCACGGAGCGCGGCTTCCTCGACCTCGACGGCCACGACGCCAAGGGCCGCCGCGTCGTCGTGGAGGTCAAGCGCACGACGGCTGGCGTGTCCGAGGCGCAGCAGCTCTGGCGCTACCTGGAGAAGCTGCGCGGCAGCGATGCTTCGGCGCGGGGGATTCTCCTTGCCCCACGCGTCGCCGACCGTGCCCGCAAGCTTCTGGCGGACCATGGGCTGGAGTGGAAGGAGATTGACTGGGCGGACATCCTGCCCAAGGTCGAGGCGATGCGGCGGGGCGGGCAATCCACGTTGCTGCGCTTCGACTGACTGGCCGACTGACTGGCCTCCCCTGACCGCGGATTTCGCGGATGACGCGGATTCGAGACGGTCCAACGGTGAACCAAAATCCGTGTCATCCGCGAAATCCGCGGTTCGCCAAGAGCGCCACAGAGGTCTGACGCTCCGTGGAATCCATGGTTTGGGGTGTCAGGCGTCAGGCACCGTCGGCAATCCATCCGCGATACTCCACCCCATCGGCGGCCTAAACCCGTAGAACACCGTGCTGTACAAGTCGAACGACTGCTCGACGACGACGCCCACCGGCACCGGCTCCTCGAACCAGGCAAAGACACGGAGTTGCAAATCGTTGCCAAGGCCCAGCCGGTTCACGCCTGCGCCCTCCACGCCAACAATGAGCGGCGAGGGGCCGGAGGCGCTGGCCAGCTCGGTGTAGCCCGCCTGCGCCCCCTCGGCGCCCACGGTGGGCGGGCCGGCGCTGTGGTTGCGCTGGTCCATGTGCAGCAGCAGCGTGTCGGCGAGCGGGCCGCTCGGGGTCCACACCAGCTCGCTCTGCACGAAGTCGGGCCGGCCGGAGTCGAGGACATGGATGGCGATAAAGCTGTCCTGGGTCGGCGAGACCCCCACCGTCTGCCCGGGCAGGGCGCAGGCGGCCACCGCGGCGCGGCCCACGGGGGCGGGGGCGTCGACGACGGCGGAGCACTCCATGAGGCCGCTGAACTTGAAGGGCTGGAGGAACGGCTTGCGGTAGGCGGGGTCGGGGTCGAGCGCCACCCGGACCAGCCCCGGCTCGGCCACGCCGGGCTCGATTTGCACGGGGAGCTGCACGGCGAGGTAGCCGGTGCGGTGGACGCGCAGCACGTGGCTCCCCGCGGGGACGCCGTCGAAGCGGAACAGGCCGTCGGCGCTCGTGTTGGCCACGGTGGAATGGTCTGCCACGCGCAGCGTCACGGCGGCGCCGGCGAGCGGATGGATGCCGGCGTCCACGACGAGGCCGCGCACGGTGCCGGTGGTCGCTGTGGGCGCGACCGCGCCGTGGGGCACGTCGGACCCCTGCTGCGCGCAGCCCGCGAGCGTTGCCATGGCCAGCGCGGCCACTAGCAGGGGCGCCTTCATCGCCGGGACCGGCCCTGGCGCCGCCTTAACGGTTGCGTCACTGCGGCGGCACGGGCTCACCGTCGCTGCTGAAGCGGTAGCCCTCGGGGGGCAGGAAGCCGTAGAAGACGTGGGTGTACATCGTGAAGTCCTGCTCCAGCGTCACGCCGGTGTCGAACGCGCAGAACGGGTTGGTCGCCGGGGTGTCGGGGGCGCACACCTGGCTGCCGGTGCCCTCCACGCCGCCGGTGAAGACCGCGGGGGCGAGGCCGGTGCCGTTGCGGCCGATGTCGTACTCCTTGATGGTGGTGGTGTTGACGACCGCCAGCAGGGGCGACTCGCCGGTGGGCTGGTCGGGCAGGTCCTTCTCGTAGCTGCCGCCCTGGAACCCCTCCGCCGTCGCGGTGCGCGCCACGAGCGAGAACTGGTTGCCAGCCGCCTGGGTGGCGTCCCAGACCAACTCGTGCTGGATCCACAGCGGCACGCCGCCGTCGACCGCGATGAACATGGAGAAGTTGTCGGAGGTGACGTTGGCGGAGCAGGGCACCGGGTCGTTGCCGCAGGTGGTGCCGTTGGGGATGGAGCAGACCGCGATGCCGACGCCGGGGGTGACGACGCCGCACTCGATGAAGCCCTTGAACACGGTGGCGGAGGCGTACGGCTTGACGTAGGTGGAGTCCAGCGAGAGCAGCACCTTGAGCGGGTGCGGGTCGCTGACGCCGGCGTGGACCTCGGTGCTCACCTGGGTGTCGCGGAAGCCCAGCTTGTGCGCCTTGACGAAGTAGGTGCCGGGGGGGAGGCCCTGGAACCCGAAGGAGCCCGTGGAGGTGCTGTTGGCGGTGAAGCTGCTCCCCTGCGAGGTGGCCGTCAGCAGGACGCCGGCGAGCGGGCGGATGCCCTCGTCGACGACGACGCCGCGGATGACGCCGGTGGTGGCGGTCGCCTCGAGCTGGAGGTCATCCACGGCGCCGGTGATCGTGTCCGTGGTGGCCTTGCTGGAGCAGCCGGAGAGGAGGAAGAGAGCGATGAGGGCGAGGGGGGCGAAGCGGACTTCCATGGGCAATGGAGCGGTGGCGGGCCGTCTTGAAGCTTTCCCTCGTTGGGGGCGCTGGACGCGTCGTCGAACCGTCGCCTTGCAGGGCTGTCTTACACCTCTAGGTGGCGCCGCTCTTGCCGAAGAGAGGTCCTCGGCGGCGCGCGAAGCCGTGATGGGCGGTTGGTCACTCGCACTCTACAGCGGACAGAGTTGACCAATCAAATTATGGCAAGCCCCTGGGATGCCATGGATTGCATTCTCCACATAAGCCTTGGACTCAGCGGCCCCCCCGTTGCAGGCCCACTCCATTTCAAAATTGATGGCGTTGATTACTGGTGTAATCAGGGCACTGCCGCCTGAAGGGTCATCCACGGTTTTGTAAGTGCACGTAGAGCCCCGTCGGATCGGTCCAGCAGAAGCGGATGGGACCAAGAGCAGAATCACAATCGAAGCGGCAAGCCAAAGCGCGGTTTTCCTCATTTCAGATGTCCAACCCCTGAAGGGGTAAGCCGCCACCAGCGATTGAGGAATAAAAGTTCCTCATGCCCGCTTATTGGGGCATGATGGGCTCGCCATCGGTGCTGAAGCGGTAGCCCTCAGGCGGCGAGAAGCCGTAGAAGACGTGGGTGTAGACCGTGAAGGCCTGCTCCACGGTCGCGCCGGCGGTGCTGCTGGTGGTGGAGGCTGCGGTGTTGAACACTCGCACGTAGAGGTCGGTGCTGTTGCCGATGCCGACCTTCTCGATGTCCTCGCCATTTGCGGTCAGCAATAGCGGCGAGGGGCCCGAGACCTGATGGTCACAGAGGAAGCCACCGTTGTCGTCGCCGCAGTCCCAGGAGTACATCAACTTGAGGTCGCTGCCGAGCGCCTGCGTGGAGTCCCACACCATCTCGCTCTGCACCCAGGTCGGGACGCGCTGCGGCTGGTAGTGGACCTGCGTGTTGTCGCTGGTGACGTTCTCGACGCACGGCACCGGGTCGAGGCCGCAGGTGAGGCCGTTGGGGACGGAGCAGACCGCGACGCCCAGGGAGCCGACGCCAGGGGCGCCCGCCGTGCTGGAGCAGTCCATGAAGCCCTTGAACACGTAGGACTCGACAAACGGCCGGCTGGAGGGGTTGGCCTCCAGCGCGACCTTCGTGAGGGCCGGGCTGTTGTCGTTGGCCCGGACGTCGGCGCTGACGCGGACCTCGTTGTAGCCGGGCTTGCTGGCGGTGATGAAGTAGGTGCCGGGGGCGAGGCCCTGGAACCCGAAGCCGCCGTTGGCCAGCGAGTCCGTGGTCATCGTCTTCTCCCCGGCCTTGAGGCTCAGGTGGACGCCCTGGAGCGGGCGCACGGCGGTGTCGACGACGATGCCGCGGATGACACCGGTGGTGGAGGTGGCGTTGACGTCGACCCCCTCGACGGTGGTGGTCTCGGAGTCGGTGGTCGCCTTGGAGGCGCAGCCGGCGAGGGCGAGGCTGACCAGCGACGCGGCCAGGAGGAGGCGCAGGGGGCTCATTGGCTCGCGGTCTGCTCGGCTTCTAGATGACCGTTGCGGTCGCCTTGAAGAACAATCCCTCTGGAGGTTCTTAAGGCCCGGCGGGGACCTGCGGGTCGCCGTCGGCGCTGAAGCGGTAGCCCTCGGGCGGGGCGAAGCCGTAGAACAGGTGCGTGTAGATGGTGAAGTCCTGCTCGATGGTGGCGCCAGCGCCGCGCGGGCAGCGCGGGCCCGACACACCCGGCACATCCGGCGTGCAGGTACCCGGCGGCGGCGAGGTGGCGTCGTTGTAGGTGTTGAAGACGCGGATGTAGACGTCCGTGCTGTTGCCGATGCCGATGGTGTCGATGACGGTGCGGTTGGCGGTCAGCAGGAGGGGGGACCCGCCGCGCACCTGGTGGTCGCACAGCAGGGTCTCGCCGCAGTCCCAGGAGTACATCAGGCTCAGCGACTCGCCGAGGGACTGGGTGGAGTCCCACACCATCTCGCTCTGCGCCCAGGTCGGGACGCGCTGCGGCTGGTAGTGGACCTGGGTGTTGTCGTTGGTCGCGTTGTCGACGAAGATGTTGGGGATGGCGCACAGCGCGGCGCCGATGGCGACGGCGGTGACGGAGCAGTCCATGAAGCCCTTGAAGACGTAGGACTCGACGAAGGGGCGGTCGGAGGGGTTGATCTCCATGCCGACGCGCACCAGGGGCGGGTTGCTGTCGCCGGCGCGCACCTCGGCGCTCACCTGCACCTCGCGGTAGCCCTGCTTGCTGGCCTTGATGAAGTAGGTGCCCGCCTCGAGGCCCTGGAAGCCGAAGCCGCCGGTGGCGGTGCTGTTCGTGTGCAGGGTCCGCTCGGCGCTGACGCGCAGGGCGAGGTGGACGCCGGCCAGGGGGCGGACCGCGGTGTCCACCACGATGCCGCGCACGACGCCGGTGGTCGCGGTGGCGGCCACGTCGACCCCTTCCAGGGTCGTCTCCTCGGTGGCGGCCTTGGAGGTGCAGCCGGCGAGGAAGAGGCTGCTGCAGAGAAGGAGGGCAAGAGTGAGGCGCAAACCAACCATGGGACCTACCCAAACGTCCGCATATTTGATGGTTTTGGCGTTGGCCATCAGGTGGGCGCGGGCGGGTCGCCGTCGGCGCTGAAGCGGTAGCCGGGCGGCGGCGTGTAGCCGAAGAACATGTGGGTGTAGACGGTGAAGTCCTGCTGCGCCGTCGCCCCCGCCGCCCCGGCCAGCATGTCCGACCCCTCGCTGAAGACGCGCAGGAGGAACCCGGTCTCGTTCGTCCCCTGCTCCATCAGGGCGGGAATCTTGTCCGCGCCGGCCGCCAGCAGCAGCGGCGAGGGGCCCGCCACCGCCTCGTCGCAGTAGGCCAGGCCGCACGCGCCCAGGGGGTCGTAGGAGTACGCGAGGCGGAACTTGTCCCCCAGCGCCTGGGTGGAGTCCCACACCATCTCGCTCTGGATCCAGTCCGGCGCCTTGGCCGGGAAATACTTCACCGCGAAGTTGTCGTTCGTCGCGTTGCCGGGCTGGGTGCAGGGAACGCCCGGGACGCCGCCGTCGCAGGTGAGGATGCCGACCGCCTGGCCCGCCACGTTGGGAGCCGAGCAGAGCGCGACGACGTTGGTGCCGCACTCGATGAAGCCCTTGAACACGTAGGTCTCGACGTAGGGGCGCGCGGCGAGGTTGGGCTCCAGCCCGACTTTGGCCACCGGCGGGGCGTCGACCCCCGCGCGCACCTCGACGGCCACCCGCGCGTCGCCGTAGCCCAGCTTGTGCGCCTGGACGAAGTAGGTGCCGGGCTCCAGCCCCTCGAAGCCGAAGCCGCCGCTGGACATGCTGTTGGCGGTGAGGACGCGGTCCCTGGCCTGCACCTTCAGCAGGACGCCGGGGATGGGGCGGATGGCGGGGTCGACCACGACGCCGCGGATGACCCCGGTGGTCGCCGTGGAGTGGACGTCCACGCCGGGCACCAAGCCGTCCGCTGCGGCGTCGGGGGTCGACTTGGCGCCGCATCCGGAAAGCAGGGCGAACAGGAGGACCGCGGCCACCAGCCAACGCATGCGGGCCAAGCGGGCGGGGGAGGGCTTGAAGCTTGCCATCGCGCCGGCGAAACGTCCGCCTCGTGCGGGGAGGCGCGAAAAGAGACGGGAGGGAAGGAAGGGGAAGGAGGAAAGGAAGGGGGAAGGGGGAGCGCTGGAGTGCCTAGTCGTTGCGGCGCACGAGGACGGCCACCAGGCCGAGGGCGCCGAGGAGGCCGACCAGCTCAAGGCCGGGGCTCTTCTTCACCGGGGCCGGGAGGGCATTGCCCTGGGTGTCCTGCAGCTCGTCAATGCACTTCTGGTCGGTCACGGCGCCGGCGACGGAGGTGAGGCCGCCGCACTTGGTGACCTTGAGGTCCTTGCCGATCTCGAACAGCGCCACGCCCTTGGCGACGGCGGTGCCCTGGTCGTTCTTGACCTCCAGGCTGATGGTGTAGCCCCCGTCCTGGGCGTTGAGCTGCCGGTAGGGCCAGACGAAGGTGACGTCCACCGCCTGGGTGTGGTGGTCGTGCTCGTGGTAGCGCTGCACCACGGCGGCGCGGTAGACGCCGGTCACCGGCTGCCCGTTGGGGCCCGTGATGGCGAGGTTGATGCCGCCGGCGGTCTCGTCGACGTCGTAGTTGCCCCACGGCGAGTTCTCCGACGTGTGGATGACCATGTCCTCGCCCACGAACTGCGGGTGCATGTACTCGATGCGGACCGCGTTCATCACGGCCAGCTCCAGGTGCGGGCGGTGGTTCTTCGAGGTGTGGGTCTGCACCTGGTTGGGCATGATGTACTGGCCCTGGCTGGCGTCGCAGTTGGGGCTCTGGATGTAGAGGTCGACGCGGATGGAGTAGCCCGTGTCCTTCGGGATGGTGGTCGACTGGTAGGCGAGCGGGATGGCGAAGCCGTAGATGGTCGCCTTGCCGGGGCCCTGCGGGTCCAGGCTGACCTGGGGGTTGTCCTGGCCGTCCGCCTTGACCGCCTTCTGGCCCGCCACCAGCGTGGTGGGCAGGGTCTCGCCCTGCGCGATGATGGCGCCGTCGTTGTAGCCCTCGTCGCCCAGGGTGATCTTCTCGCCGGTGCGCACGGTAGCGCGGGCGACGACGTTGGGGATGACGGGGTCGACGTTGGGGGCGTCGTTGCTGGGCGGGACGCCGCTGAAGGTGGTGATGTACCAGTAGACGGTGGGGTTCACGGCGGGGTCGAGCTGGACGTCGAAGGAGAGGCCGCGCTCGGGGTGGATGCGGGGGCCGCCGTTCTCGGTGTAGTTGTACTCGACGTAGCCGGGGCTGGAGAAGCCGTAGTAGGTGGTGTAGAGCTTCTGGGTGTTGCCGTCCAGCGGGGTGCCGGCGGGCAGGCAGCTCAGGGTGTTGGTGGCGAGGCCGATGTGGTCGTCCACGGCGTAGTCGTCCGTGGGCGGCTGGGTGTTGATGGGGAAGTCCTGGTTCGCCCCGACGTGGAAGTAGAGCTTCGTCGGCGTCGAGGCGCTGGGGTTCAAGATGCCCGGCGCGGACGCCGCGTTGGCCTGCGGGATGGCGGCCGCGAGCGCCACGAGGGCGATCAGGACGAGGGGGCGTGCGTTGGACATGGGCACTCAGACTGCGACGACCCCGTCACCAGGATAAAGCTTGTGGCCGGGTGCGCCAACTTTTCTCCTGGGGCGGGGCCCGGTTTATCTGTTCCCATGTTGGTCTGTGCCGATGGCCCTCTCCGCCGGGACCGCGAAGGCCGCGAAAGCGGAAGGAAACCTTTCCCGCACGCCGCGCCTTTCGCGGTGGAAGTGGAAGTGGTCAGCCCTTGACGACCCCAAGAGGCCGCATCCTGCATGCCTTGCGCGCCAGGCCCGCCATCTCGACCGAGTCGACGACCTGGCTGACGTCCTTGTACGCCTCGGGTGCCTCCTCGGCGGCGACCTCCGGCGTCGCGGCGCGGACGCGGATGCCGTCGCGCTCCCACAGCAGCCGCAGCAGCTCCCCGCCGCTCCAGGTGCGGCTCGCCTCGCTGCGGCTCATCCGGCGGCCCGCGCCGTGGCAGCAGGAGCCGAAGCTGGTCTCCATCGCCCCGGGGCTGGCGGCGAGCAGGAAGCTCATGCGGCCCATGTCGCCCGGCACCATCACGGGCTGGCCGACGGCGCGGTAGGGCGCGGGGACGTCGGGGTGGCCGGGGCCGAAGGCGCGGGTGGCCCCCTTGCGGTGGACGCACACCTTGGCCCGGCGGCCGCTGCCGGGGATGCGGTGCTCCTCCATCTTGGCGATGTTGTGGCACACGTCGTACAGCACCTCCACCTCCGGCCCCTCCGGGCCCGCGCCGAACAGCTTGCCCAGGGTGCGGCGGGCGAGGGTCGTGATGACGCTGCGGTTGACGAACGCGAAGTTGGCGGCGGCGGCCATCGCGCCGAGGTAGCGCTCCGCCTCCGGGGTGCCCAGCGGGGCGCAGGCGAGCTGGTGGTCGGGGAGCGCGATGCCGTGCCGCGCCGTGACGGCCTGCAGGTCGCGCACGTGGTCCTCGCAGATCTGGTGGCCCAGGCCGCGGCTGCCGGTGTGGATCATCACGAGCACTTGGCCCAGCTCGACGCCGTAGGCCTTGCAGGCAGTCTCATCCCAAGTGCGGTCGACGACCTGCAGCTCGAGGAAGTGGTTGCCGGAGCCGAGGGAGCCGAGGCTGCGGCGGCCGCGCAGGCGGGCGCGCTCGTGCACCTGCCGGCTGTCCGCCCCCGCGACGGCGCCGTTGTCCTCCATGCGGGCGCGGTCCTCCGCGCTGGCCCAGCCGTTCTCGACGGCCCAGCCGGCGCCGCGGTCCAGGAGGTCCGTCAGGTCGCCCTCGGACAGCGCAAGCCCGCCGCGCGAACCCATCCCGCACGGCACCGCGTCGAACAGCGCGTCCACCACCTCCGGCAGGCGGGGCTTGAGGTCGCGCTCGGTGAGCCCCGTGCGCAGCAGCCGCACGCCGCAGTTGATGTCGAAGCCCACGCCGCCGGGGGACACGACGCCGCCCGCGTCGGGGTCGAAGGCCGCGACGCCGCCGATGGGGAAGCCGTAGCCCCAGTGGATGTCCGGCATGGCGAGGCTGTGCCCCACGATGCCGGGCAGCGTCGCGACGTTGGCCACCTGCTCCGGCGCCAGGTCGTCCTTGATGTGCTCCAGCAGGGCCGGGTCCGCCACGATGCGGCCGGGGACGCGCATCCGCAGCGTGCCGTCGCGGCCGGTGTAGTCGGCGGGAATCTCGTGGATGCCCGGGGCGACGGGGCGGAGGGGGCCGGTCCAGCTCAAGGGGCGCGCCACCCCGGCAGGGGCCTTGGGGCTTTCCAAGCTGGCGGACACGCCAAGGCCTGTCCAGTCGGCCCCCTTCGTGGCTCAGTTGGGCGGAATCACTCGCAGACGACCTTGACGCCGTCGTTCCGGAAGGCGCCCGCGCCGGCGCCGGCGTTGTAGCTGAACGAGAACGCGGCCACGGCGGTGCCGTCCGCGCAGTCGCCCCCGCCCAGGGTCAGCGCCACGGAGGCGTCGACGTCCTGCACCGAGCCGCCGGCGGCGTGGTGCGCCGTGTAGGTGGCCTTCACCGTCATGGTGCCCGCGCCGAGCGCGTGCTCCACCGTCTGCCCGCCGCCGACCTGGAAGGCCTGGTCGAGCAAGGTGGCGCCCGCGTTGGTGGCGACAAGACGCACCTGGACGGCGTCGCTGCCGCCGTTGTGGAGGCGCGCCTTCACGGGCTGGGTGGCGAGGCAGCCGGGGAGGAGGGCCAGCAGGGCAACCGCCAGGAGCCAACGCATCGCCATGCCATCCCCACCCTGGACTTCAGCGCTCCGCAACCAGCAGGCCCGCAACCGCGAACGGCGCGAAGCGGCCTTGCCCGGAAATTCAGTCTGGTCTTTGGGGGAACCACGAATTTCACGAATTGCACGAAAAACGACCCCTTTGGTTTCGTGAAATTCGTGAAATTCGTGGTTCCCTCGTAGGTAGTGAGGAATAAACGGGCAACGCGCGAAGCGACCGACCCTTCCTGTTTTTTGCGGGGTTCGCAGCCAGTCGGCGGGCGGGTCACTCGGCGCCCTGGCCCTCGTCGGCGGCGCCGAGCGCCCCCTGCGCGTTGACGAAGAGGCAGGGGCCCAGGTCGTCCAACTCCAGGATGCCGTCCAGCTTGCGGCCGGCCAGCAGCTGGCAGCGCGTGATGCCCACGGGGGCGACGAAGTGGCCGCCCTCCTTGAGTTGGTCCGACAGCGCGGGCGGCACGGTTGGGATGGCGCAGGTGACGTAGATGGCGTCGTAGGGCGCCCCCGCCGCCCACCCCTCGGCGCCGTCGCCCTCGTGCACGTCGACGGCGACCTTGGCCGCCTTGAGGTTCTTGCGCGCCAGCTCGACAAGCTCCGGCAGGAACTCGATGGAGTCGACGTGGCCGGCCCCGCCTACCGCCCTGGACACGATGGCGGCGTGGTAGCCGACGCCGGTGCCGACCTCCAGGACGCGGTGGCCCTCCTCCAGCTGGAGCGCGGTGGTCATCATGGCGACCATGTGGGGCGCGGAGATGGTCTGCCCGAAGCCGATGGGCAGCGGGCGGTCCTCGTAGGCCGCCGCGCGCAGCTCGGGGGGGACGAACAGGTGGCGGGGGACGGAGAGCATCGCCTCCTCCAGGCGTGGGTCGTTCAGGTAGCCGCCGGAATCGAGCTCCGACAGCATGGCCTCCCGCTCCTCAAGACGCTCCGCCATGTCCTGCATTGCTGGCGCACTACGGAGTCGTTCCCTGAAGAAGGTTATGCCTCACGCCGAGCGGCGGAGAAGCTCCGCGACCTTCTCCTCCACGACGCTGGCGGGGGCGTCCGGGATGGAGAGCAGTTGGGTGGTGCCGGCCTGCCCCTTGCCCGACATCCGGCTCACGATGAAGCCGCCGTCGCGCAACTGGTTGAGGTACTTCCAGAACTGGGTGTGGGCGCGCGGCTCCTCGTGGAACTCCTCGCAGGCGACGCGGTAGGCCTCCTCGACGGAGCCGGTGGTGGCGTAGGCGCCCCCCTCGCGGCGCAGGCGGCGGGAGAGGGCCAGCAGCGTGAGCAGGACGTGGCGGGGGAGGTTCTGCAGCTTGCTCGTCGTGATGTAGGAGTAGCTCTCCGCCTTGGCGGCGCGCACCTGCTCGGGGCCGACCGTGCCGCGCCCCTCGTCGTCCGCCATCTGGCCCGCCTTCTGCAGGATTTCGATGGCGAGGCGGGCGTTGCCCTCCGGCGCCGCGATGTCCGCCACCAGGCAGGCGGTGTCGGGGTCGACGGTGCCGGGCTGGAACGCCAGCTCGACGCGCTGCTGGACGATCTTCTCCAGTTGCTGCGGCTGGTAGGGCGCGACCTGGATGACGTTGGTCTGCTTGAAGGTGGAGAGGGCGGCGGCGTCGAGGAGGGAGAGGACGTTCTCCTGGCTGATCATCAGCAGGCTGACGCCGACCCAGCTCGGGCCCACCTCGTCGTTGAAGCGGGTGAGGTCGTAGACCAGGTTGCTGCCGTCGGTCTTGAGCAGGGCGTCCACCTCGTCCAGGATGACGAGGAGGTGGACCCCCTTGCGGTCGAGGATCTTGCGCAGGTCGCGCAGCATCTCGCCGACGCTGAAGCCGCGGTCGGGGTAGTTGGGCTCGAAGTGGTTGAGCAGGCCCAGCATCGCCAGCCCGGCGGACTTGCGCTTGCGGCAGTTGATGTGGACCGACTCCAGGCGCTTGCCGTGGCGGCTGCTCAGGACGGCGGCGAAGTCGCGGGCGAAGCGCTTGGCGAGGGCGGTCTTGCCGGTGCCGACGGGGCCCCAGACGAGGGCGTGCTCGCGGGTGGCGCCGAGGGTGAGCCCCTTGTAGAGGGCGGAGAGGGCGCGGATGGCCTCGTCGCGGCCGGGCAGGCTGTCGGGGACGTAGTCGAAGTCGAGCTTGGACAGGTCCTTGAAGACCGTCGGGCCCCCCAGCTCCTCCTCGACCAGGCTCATCGATTGCATGGACGT
>JBHELM010000170.1:0-4219 GCA_046352715.1 Thermoplasmatota archaeon
GGCCACGACGAGACCGAGGAGATGGCGCAGCTCATCGTCGCGCTGCTGGACCACCCGGCGCTGCGCGAGGAGATGGGCCGCAACGGCGCCCGCGAGGCGCAGCGCTTCACCTGGGACGCCTGCGCCAGGAAGACCCTGGAGGTCTACCACTCCGTCACCCGCTCCACTCCGGCCGTCCTGGCGCTGGCGACGCCGCAGATTCCCGCCGAGGTGGCCGCATGAACGCCGCCTCCGACCGAGCAGGGATTCCGGGGATTCCGAGGAACCTTGTGCGCGTTCCCCCCGCGAACCGCAGAGGCCATGGACACCACGGAACCTCTCCTTCCCTGCTTGGGAGGATGCCTGCATGACCGACCTCTGCCTCTACTTCCAGGTCCACCAGCCCTACCGCCTGCGCCGCCTGCGCCCGTTCGAGACCCGCGAGGGCTTCGACTACCGGGACCACGACAAGAACCGGCAGATCATGGACCGCGCGGCGGCCAAGTGCTACCTCCCCACCAACCAGCTCATCGCGGAGCTCATCCGGCGCAGCGACGGCGCCTTCCGCGTTTCGTACAGCCTCAGCGGCGTCTTCCTGGACCAGCTCGAGCAGTACCGCCCCGACGTCCTGGACTCGTTCCGCGACCTGGCCCGCACCGGGCACGTCGAGTTCCTGGACGAGACCCACTACCACTCCCTCGCGGGGCTGTGGGACGACCAGGGAGAGATGCAGGAGCAGGTCGCCGAGCACCGCCGCGCCATCGAGCGCCACTTCGGCCAGCGGCCCACCGTCTTCCGCAACACGGAGCTGGTGTACGACAACCGCATCGCCAACACGGTCGAGCAGCTGGGCTACCGCGCCATCCTGACCGAGGGCGCCGACCACATCCTCGGCGGCCGCAGCCCCAACCACCTCTACCGCCCCGCGCGCGACGGCAGCCGCCTCAAGGTGCTGCTGAAGAACTACAAGCTCAGCGACGACGTGGCGTTCCGCTTCTCGTCGCACTCCTGGGCGCAGTTCCCCCTCACCGCCGACAAGTACGCCAACTGGCTCGCGGCCAGCCCGGGCCAGACCGTGAACCTCTTCATGGACTACGAGACCTTCGGCGAGCACCAGTGGCCGGAGACCGGCATCTTCCAGTTCCTCGAGCACCTGCCGCGGGAGACCTCACGGCACGGCCACCTCGCCTACGCCCTCCCCCGCGAGGTGGCGGAGCGGCACGAGCCCGTGGATGCGCTGGAGGTGCCGTTCGCCATCTCCTGGGCCGACACGGAGCGCGACGTGTCGGCGTGGCTGCACAACCGGATGCAGCAGCACTGCTTCGAGCAGCTCAAGGAGGTCGGCAACCTGGTGCGGCAGGTGCGTGACGCGGAGTTGACGCAGGCGTGGCGGCGGCTGCAGACCAGCGACCACCTCTACTACTGCTCGACGAAGAGCCTGGACGACCAGGACATCCACTCCTACTTCTCGCCCTACACGAGCCCCTACCTCGCGTTCATCAACTACAAGAACGCCCTCGACGACCTCCAGGCCAAGGCCGAGCGGATGCTGCGGGCTTAGCGTTAAGTATTCCTGTGTCATACACATCATTGCACAAGGTGCCACCATGGACCTCAAGACCCTCAAGGGCATCGGCCCCGCCAAGCAGGAGAAGCTCAAGTCTGCCGGCGTCACCAGCGTGGAGCAGCTCGCCCGCTGCGACGTGGCCGCCGTCGCCCAGAAGACCGGCCTCCCCGCCGCGCAGGTCAAGGACCTGAAGCACCGCGCCGCCGCCATCGCGGTCCTGGAGGACCTGAAGGGCTTCGGGCCCGGCAGCTTCGCCGCCCTCTCGGAGCGCGGCGGCCACGCCGTGCGCGAGCTGTACGCCGCGAGCGCCGACTGGCTGGCGGCCGAGATCAAGGTCGCGCAGGCCCGGCTTGCCGAGCTGAAGGAGGAGGCCGAGGCGGTTGCCCTCCACGTCGCCGAGGAGGCCAAGACCCCCGAGGGCCGCGCCCGCCTCGCCGTCGAGGGCAAGGCCGTCGCCCAGGCCGCCGCGCACAAGGCGAAGGTGACCGGCAAGAAGGCCCTCGCCGCCGCGGAGCGCTCGCGCGACCTCGCCGTCGCCAAGGCCCGCGAGGTCCAGCAGCGCGCCCCCGTGGTGCTGCAGCAGGCGCAGGCCACCGTGAAGGAGGCCGAGGTGCGCCTGAAGGCCGCCGTCCAGCGCAGCGAAGAGGTCGTGCGCGCGGAGGCGCAGAAGGCGAAGGCGCGCACGGAGCGCGTCGTCGGGCAGGCCAAGGCCCGCCTCAACAAGGCCGTCTGAACCGGCCCCGCTGACCACGGATTGCATGGATTCCACGGACAACCGAATCCGTGCCGTCTGCGCCATCCGTGGTTCCGTCGGCGCGAAGCCTCACCAGGACAGGTTGATTTCCCCGAAATCCCTGTTCCTCTCCTTTTATGTCCGCCCCGCCGCTGCCGGGCGCATGGCCATCGCCAAGAGCGTCCTCGACCTGGTGGGCGACACCCCGCTGGTGCGCCTCGACCGCCTACGCGCCTCCGTCAACGGCGGCGCGGGCGCCACCGTCGCGGCGAAGCTGGAGTCCCGCAACCCCGGCCTCTCCGTGAAGGCCCGCATCGCCGTCCCCATGATCGAGGACGCGGTGCGGCGCGGGAAGCTGAAGCCCGGCGGCACCATCGTGGAGCCCACCAGCGGCAACACCGGCGTCGGGCTGGCCATCGCGTGCAGCATCCTGGGCTACCGCCTCGTCTGCACCGCGCCGGACAAGATCACGAAGGAGAAGCAGGACACCCTCAAGGCGTACGGCGCCGAGCTGGTCCTCTGCCCCACCAACGTGGAGCCCGAGGACCCGAGGAGCTACTACAAGACCGCCGAGCGGCTGGCGAAGGAGCTGGGCGCCTACCTGCCGTTCCAGTACCACAACGAGGTCAACGCCAAGGCGCACCACGACTCCACGGGTCCCGAGATCTGGGAGCAGACCGAGGGCAAGGTGACCCACGTCGTCGCCGGCATGGGCACCGGCGGCACCATCACCGGGATTGGGCTGTATCTGCACAAGGCCAGCAAGGGCCGCAAGACTCCGGTCAAGGTCGTCGGCGTCGACACCGTGGGCAGCATCTTCACGGAATACTTCCGCAGCGGCAAGTTCCCCAAGGACATCCACCAGTACCTCGTCGAGGGCATCGGCGAGGACTTCCTGCCCGGCGCCCTCGACTGGGACGCCGTCGACGCGGTGGAGCAGGTCAGCGACGAGGACGCGTTCCTCGCCATGGCCCAACTCGTGCGCGAGGAGGGCATCTTCGCCGGCTCCTCCAGCGGCGCCGCCGTGGCCGCCGCGCTGCGCGTCGCCAAGAAGCTCCCCAAGAGCGCCCTCGTCGTGGTCGTCCTCCCCGACGCGGGCGAGAAATACATCAGCAAGTTCAACCTGGAGTGGATGGAGGCGAACGGCCTGAAGAAGGCGCCCGCCTACCTGCGCAAGGCCTCGGCGGCGCGCGCCGGCAAGCCCGCGCCCGGCCCGGGGAAGAAGGTCGCCATGGCCAAGGTGGCGTGATGGCCGAGCTGTCCAAGAAGGACGGGTTCGGCACGCGCTGCGTCCACGCCGGCGTCCACCCCGACCCCATCCACGGCGCCGTCAACCCCGCCATCCAGCTCAGCACCACGTTCCGCCAGCCCGCGCCGGCGCAGCCGCTGACCTACGACTACTCCCGGGCCGGCAACCCGACCCGCGCGGCGCTCGAGGAGGCCATCGCCAACCTGGAGGGCGGCGTCTCCGGCCACGCCTTCTCGTCGGGCCTGAGCGCTCTGGACGCCTTGCTGCGCACCCTCGACGCGGGCGACCACGTCGTCGCGGCGGAGGACGCCTACGGCGGCTCCATCCGCCTGCTCAACCGCGTCTGCGCCCGGCAGGGCATCACGACGACCTTCGTGGACACCCGCGACCTCAAGGCCACGCAGAAGGCGATGGCCAAGAAGACCAGGATGGTCCTGCTGGAGACGCCGACGAACCCGCTGCTGCGCGTCTCCGACGTCAAGGCCGTTGCCGAGATCGCCCACGCCAGCGGCGCGCGGCTCGTGGTGGACAACACGTTCATGTCCCCGGTCCTCCAGAACCCGTTGAAGCTCGGCGCCGACGCGGTGTTCCACTCCGCGACCAAGTACGTCGGCGGCCACAGCGACGTCCTCGCCGGCCTCGTCGTGTGCGAGGACAAGGAGTTGGGGGACCAAGTCAAGTTCCTCCAGTT
>JBHELM010000171.1:0-2515 GCA_046352715.1 Thermoplasmatota archaeon
TCGTCTCCGGCTGGCGCTGTCCCTTTGCTCCTTCTGCAAGCTTCTCTTCGGTTGCTTCGTCGTTCATTGCGTTCGTTGCTCCTTGGTCGGTATCGGGGGTCGAACCCACCAAAGAGGGACCATACCGCGGAGGCCACGGAAGGCGCGGAGCCAACCTGTGACCGAGCCGCTTCAAGAAGCACCCCCCATGTGGCGGGCTGATGCTTGACCCCAGCACATCACCCGACACGAACGCCATCTGCGGGCGGCGCGGCCGGACCTGTCACCGTCGAAACCGTTATCCGGTGAGCGAGGGCTGGCAGCGCATGCGCTGGCTCGCCGCCACGGCTGTCCTCTGCCTCCTGTTGCCCGGGTGCGCCTCGTTTGCCCCGGACGGCGTGGGGGACGCGACCAGGTTCCTGGACCTTGACGCCAAGGTCTCCGACGCCACCGGCGGCATCAAGGGCGTCGTGGTGGACGCCGCCATCGCCCCCATCGCGGGCGCCAAGGTGGCCCTCGCGCTCCCCGGCGGCGCCAACAAGACGGTCGTGGCCGACAAGGAGGGCCGCTTCGTCTTCGCCAGCTTGGCCCCGGGGACCTACTTCCTGACCGCCAGCGCGCCGCTCTACCACTCCGCCCAGACCTCCGTCGAGGTCAAGGCCGGGGTCGACCCGCCCATCACCAAGGTCCAGCTCCAGCCGCTGTTCAGCCAGGCGCCGTTCCACCAGACCTTCAAGCAGAAGGGCTTCTTCGAGTGCAGCCAGAACGGCGCCGGCGTCTACTCCTCCAGCAACTGCGTCACCGACCAGTGCCCCCTCCTGCTCGACCCATCGGACTGCAACGGCCTGCCGACGCGCCAGATGGACAACGTCACCAACCAGAACCGCGAGTGGCACGCCGACGTCGCCCCCGGCTGGCAGGCGATGGTCTTCGAGATGGTGTGGGAGCCGAGCGCGCAGGGCACCTCCCCCCGCATGGGGATGGTCGTGAGCACCGACAAGGCGACCCGCGACCCCGCGCACTCGTTCGCCAACGTCGCCAGCGCCAGCCCGATGCGCTTCGAGCTCGACGTGGGCAAGGTGCACGAGACCGCCGCCGACGTCGAGCCCACGATGGTGCCGCCCGAGGGCATGTCCCGGATGAGCTACTTCGTCTCGGTGCGCCGCGCCGAGGGCACCTCGCCGCCCGGCTTCGCGCTCAACCAGGACTTCGAGGTGTTCCTGACCCAGTTCTACTTCGGCACCCCGCCCGAGGGCTGGTCGCTGGTGGCGGGGAACGAGTACCCGTTCTGAGCGCCACTCCTGCCATCCGCAGAGGACCCCACGCGGCGTCCTCGGCGTTCTCTGCGGATGGTCGGGAGACGAGCCTTGAACTACACTAAGCGAGCAGCCTCGGCCACGACGGTGAGGCGCCCCGTGTAGGCCGCTGCGGAGTAGGAGTCCACCTGCACGGTGACGTGGCCGTGGAACTGCGCGAGGTTGTCCTGCCACAGCGTGCCGCGCTCGTCGGCGTAGGGGCTGCCGATGGACCACAGCTCCCGGCCGTCGGCGTCGAGGAGCGTGAGGTCCACGTCGTCCTTGGCCGGGTTGGCGTCGCCCGCCTGTTGCAGCCGGATGGTGAGGCGGGAGGTGTCGGCGGGAAGCTCGACCTCGACGCGGGCCCGGTTCAGGCCCCGCTCCACCGGCACCAGGTGGGTCACGGCGCCCTGGTTGGCCGGCAGGAGGATGGCCTGGTCGGCGATGGTGGGCCCAGACCAGGCGAAGCTGGGGTAGCAGCGCGCCGTGAAGCGCACCTGGCTGGGGGTCGCGCCGCCGAACAGGACGTCGTGGCCGCTGCCGTCGCGCGGCTCCTCCAGCGCGAGGTCGGTGAGCAGGACCCGCACGCGCTGGCCGCGCTCCACGACGAAGCCGCCCTCCGGCATCGCCAGGCGCTCCTCGTAGTGCGTCACGGTGCCGGCGGGCTCGTAGGGCGGTCCGTACTCGGTGGCGTAGGCGGGCTGGAGGCTCTGGTCGCTGCCGAACTGGTCGAAGAAGCGGTAGCCCTCGCCGGAGGCGGAGGTCACGACGGGCGCCGGGGCGCCGGTGCTGCGGGCCCAGAACGAGAGCGTGACGTTGCCCACCACCCAGAGCCCCGCCGCGACGGGGTCGGAGAGCCAGCCCTGCAGGTCGTCGGTGAGGAAGGCGCTGGAGAAGCCGTTGCCCGGCGACGACCCGGCGGCAGGGAGGTCCGGCACGAGCCGGTTGCCGGAGGCGAAGTAGAGGACGTGCTCGCGCACCGGGCCGCTGCGGCAGGCGGAGAGCGCGTCCTGCGCCGCGGTGTCCGGGGGCGGCACGGCGAGGCAACCGGCCAGGAGGAGGGCCAGGAGGGCGGCAGGGGCGGCAGGATGCACGCACGGCAAGCCCGGGCCAAGCGCATCAAGGTTGCGGGCGCAGCGGCTCCGGGCAGGGACTCCAAGGATTTGCGGGATTTTTCTAGGGCCAAGAACACCTCAAGGAAATCCCGTCATCCCCGAAGTCCCTGCTTCGGCCCGTGGTGC
>JBHELM010000172.1:0-5394 GCA_046352715.1 Thermoplasmatota archaeon
GTCGATGCGGCGCATCCCTTCGTCGGTGGCGACCAAGGTGTCCCCGGTGACGCACGGGTTGCTTCCGTAGATGCGGTCCGTCGCCTTGCAGGTGTGCCAGGTGTTGATGGTGGTGTCGTACTGGGTGCCGGGGTCGGCGCAGGCCCAGGCGGCGTGGGCGATCTGGTCCCACAGCGCCTTGGCCTTGTAGGTCTTGACGACCTGCCCGGGGACCATGCGGCTGGTGGTGTTCCAGTCGGCGTCCGCGGCGACGGCGGCCATGAACTCGTCCGTGATGCGGACGCTGTTGTTGCTGTTCTGGCCGGCGACGGTGCCGTACGCCTCGCCGTTGAAGTCGGAGTCGTAGCCGCCGGCGATGAGGGCGGCCACCTTCTTCTCTTCGCGCACTTTCCAGTTGACGAAGTCCTCGATCTCGGGGTGGTCCATGTCGAGGCTGACCATCTTGGCGGCGCGACGGGTGGTGCCGCCCGACTTGGTGGCGCCGGCGCCCGCGTCCAGGACCTTCAGGAACGACATGAGGCCCGAGGAGGTGCCGCCGCCGGAGAGCTTCTCGTACTTGCTGCGCAGGCGGCTGAAGTTGCTGCCGGTGCCGGAGCCGTACTTGAACAGGCGGGCCTCGCTGGCCAGCAGCTCGAAGATGCCCTTGCGCTCGACGAGGTTGTCCTCGACGCGCTGGATGAAGCAGGCGCTGCACTGCGGCCGCGCGTAGTTGTGCTTGATGGCCTCGACCTGCCGCGTCTCCTCGTTTGCGGCCCAGTTGCCGCCCGAGCCCTGGATGCCGTAGACGTGGTGGTGGCCGCAGTTGAACCAGACCGGGCTGTTGAAGGCGCCCTTCTGGGTGATGAGCATGTGCTTCAGCTCGGCCTCGAAGGCGTCGGCGTCGGTGGCGCTGGCGAAGTAGCCGTGCGTCTCGCCCCAGGCGCGGATGCTGCTGGCGATGCGGTGGACGACCTGGCCCGCCGAGGTCTCGCCGCCAAGCGACCCGTCGGCCTGGGGGACGCCGGCCTTGCGGAAGTACTTGGAGACGATGATGTCGGTGGCGAGCTGGCTCCACTCCTTCGGGACCTCGCAGTTGTCGACCTTGAAGACGACGGTGCCGTCGGGCTCCTTGATGACCGACTTGCGGGTGGTCCACTCGACCTGGACGTACGGGTCGGTGCCCGGTGTCGTGTAGTGGCGCTCGATGTGGAGCCCCCGCACCGGGGCGGGGGTGGCGGCGCCGGGCCCTTGAGCCTCGCGGCTGCGCATGACAAGTCCTCCCGTGAAGTCGAGTTTCTCGCTCATCGAAGTCCCCCTTTGTGGCAAATCCGTCGGTCCCTGGGGTCCGCGCTGGCCGACCGCGCCGTGCGCCTCATCCCGTGCATCCCAGCCCAGGAAGCCCAAAGGGATTCCTGGGCGCCGGCCGCCCCCGCGGCCGTTCCCCTGGCGAGGCCAGGACCCAGCGGGGTTCCATGCCCGCCGGGGAACCCACCAAACTGGGAGGGGTTTATCCCCCTCCTGGTTACAAAGGGCCAGTTCGGCCAGAGACGCGCCATATTTCGGGCTTTACCAGAAGCACCATTTGATAACACTCCTCCATAAAGGTTCCATCGGAAGGAGAGTGGGGGGGAGGGGTGGGCGTTTGTGGGCAGCGCTGCACACCCACTTTTCGGGGAA
Source organism: Thermoplasmatota archaeon (assembly GCA_046352715.1). Lineage (GTDB taxonomy): Archaea > Thermoplasmatota > E2 > JACPAO01 > JAHFTW01 > JAHFTW01. Next base: position 1,657 of record JBHELM010000172.1, read on the forward strand.
CCGTCCGGCATCTGGGCTTGACCTGCCTCAAGGCGGTTACAGCTACTGCTGTTCGCCAGCTAAGGAAGGCACTCGGAGCGAACCACGACGATGATGAAAGGGAAATTGTTGCTCCCCTGCGTGTCGACGATTGGGCACGAATTCACAGTCTCCACGGCACCAAGGCACTCAAGGTGAGGGGCAACAAAGGGGAAGTTGGTGCTTGTGACAAGGATGGGACAGGCTCCAATACCCCCGGCATCAGTGGATGACGGGGTCTCTACAGCCGCAGCCACTGGAAGGCACTCGGTGTGGGGAATGACGAAAGGATAGTTCGAGGTGATAATCAAAATAGGGCAGATACCACTCTCAACCTGTAGCGGTGGGTTGGAGAGAATGGAAATCGGCAGACACTCCAGGTGGGGGGCAACGAAAGAGTAGTGCAGGCCGACCACCAAGATTGGACAACTCCGTCCCACTTCCCCAGGGGAAATTGAATCGACAGGGGCGCCGAAGGCAGGGGCGGCCAGGGAAGCCAACAGGAGGAGGGCGCCTGGCAAGAAGATGCTTCGCATGAGAATACCTGCGGGGGGAACCATCTCCAACTCTAAGAGGTTCTGGCCGAAGTGGCACGCTGGGTTCTCACCAAACCGCCTTGAGTCGCGCCCGCCTGCCCGCCGCGTGCCCGCCCGTGCGCTCGTGAACGCCCACATCCTGCCCATGCCTTGGATGGACGCCAAGGGGAGCACCCCTGGCAGCCTGGACGCTGGGGTGGACGCCACGCGCCGGGACGCCCCGTGGGAGGCGGTGGCCGAAGCGGTGCTGTGGGACGGCGACCGCGTCGTCCTGGTGGGCAGCGACGCCAAGGTGCGGGCGGAGGCCCGCCGACGGGGCATCGCCACCGAGGACCTGGACGGCCGCGCCGTGCTGCCCGGCTTCGTCGACGCCCACATGCACTTCCTCCACGCCGGCGTCAAGAAGACCCGCCCCGACCTGGGCGGCTGCCGCAGCCTGGAGGAGGCGCTCGACCGCCTGGCCGCCTGGCTCGCCGCCCACCCTGGCACCACCCCCGTCGTCGGCGAGCTGTGGGATGAGTCGGGCTGGGAGGGCCGCGTCCGCCCCCACCGCAGGGACCTGGACGCCGTCGCCGGGCTGGCCGCCGCGGCGGGCCACGGGCCCAAGGACCGCCCCATCGTCCTGCGCCGGGTCTGCGGCCACGTCGCCGTCGCCAGCACCGCCGCCCTGCCCGCCATCCGGGCGCGCTGGGACGACGACAGCCTCGTCGACCTGGAGAGCGGCCTCCTCCTGGAGCAGCCGAGCCTCTACCTGAACGAGGTCATCGGCGTCCCACCCGCAGAGCTGGACAAGGCCCTGGCGGCCGCCTGCCGCATCGCCCACTCCCTCGGCGTGACCACCGTCGGCGACTACTCGCAGGCCCCCTACCGCGCCGCGCTCCACCGGGCCGCCGCGGCGGGGACGCTGTCGGTGCGGGTCCACTCCAGCATCTACGTCCAGCAGCTCGAGGAGGAGATTGCCGCCGGGTTCGCCACGAAGCGGCCGGCGCCCGGCCCCCCTGGCCCCGGCGGCGTCCCCCAACCATCCCCCTGGCTGCGCGACGGCGGGCTGAAGGTCTTCCTGGACGGCTCCCTCGGCGGGCGCTCGGCGGCCCTGCGCGAGCCCTACCTGGACGCTCCGGCAGACCTCTCCTCCGACTGCGGCGGCCTCGCCCACGCTCCCCTGGAGGAGCAGGCGCGGCGCGGTTCCCGCTTCGGCTGCGTCGGGCACCCCCACCCGCAGGGGACCCTGAACTGGAGCGACGCCGACGTGCGACGGCTCTTCGCCCGCGCCCACGACGCCGGCGTCCAAGTGCACGCCCACGCCATCGGCGACGGCGCCATCGACCAGGGCCTCGCCTTCTTCGGCGAGCTGGCGGCGCGGGAGGACGTGGAGGGCAGGGGCTGGAATGGCAACGCGCTGCGGCACCGCTTCGAGCACTACGAGATCGCCCACGACGACCAGGTGGCGCGCACCGCGGAGCTGCGCATCGTCAGCAGCAGCCAGCCCAACTTCGTGGGGACCTGGAGCGCCCAGGGCGGGATGTACCACGGCCGGCTGGGGGAGCGCTTCCGCCTCAACAACCGCTTCCAGGCGATGAAGCGGGCCGGCCTGCACGTCGCCTTCGGCAGCGACGGGATGCCCTTCGGGCCCCTGGCGGGCATCCAGGCGGCCGTCGGCCACCCCGAGCCGGAGCAGAGGATGGGGCCCAAGGAGGCGCTCTGGCACTACACCGCGGCGTCCGCCTGGAGCCTCCATTGGGAGAACGAAGCCGGGACGCTGGCGCCGGGCTCGTTCGCGGACCTCGTCGTGCTGGACGTGACGGGGGCGCAGCTTGAGCGCCGGCAGCCGGAGCGGTGGCGGATTGCGCAGACCATCTCAGGTGGCAAGAGCCGCTTCAAGGTGGGTCCCGGCTGATGAGAAAAATGAGGAGGAAGAAGAAGAACACGGGTACCCTCCCAACCTTCGTCATGTGCAATCGGCTTGCCTTTTTGCCATGATGCGGCCCAGACATGTCTGGAAACCCCTCCCCCTTGGCTTCGACTGGACGGGTTTCTCCTGGGGAACGGAAAACTTCAGTTCGTCTGTGGTTTGTTTCGTCGCAAGTGTTTTGTTTTCCTAGTTGTTGACCTTCCAGGGTCTGCTATCTCCAAAAGAAGGAGAAGAAAGCCTCTGCCTTGAAGGGGAACCCTTCCAATCGAAAAGAAGGGGTCTCCCCCCTGTTCTGAAATCTAACATCTTGCACGGGGCGGCAAGGGTGGGCAGGCCGGTGCGGCCGCATCATGTCAGGCGGGAATATCCCGGCCTTCGCGTGGCGACCCCTTCTGTTCCTGTGCAAGTGGATACATGGCTCCGGCTGCAAGACCCAGCGCTCCCAGGGGACGGCGCCGTTTGGCAACGGTTTTCCTTCCAGGCGAACTCGAGGTGGCTGGATGACGGTGCGACGGATGCAGGCCCTGGACGTCCCGGCCGCCGAGCTGGAGCGCATGAAGCAGGCGCTCAGCCCCCGCTACGGGTCCGAGCTGTGGGACCCCGAGGGCCAGGCGCTCCTGGTCGTCCGGGTGCCCCGCGACGAGCCCGACCTGGTCAACGATTTGGAGGGCGCCGTCGATTACCTCTCCCCCGGCGACGTCGCGCAAGCCAAGGTCACCCTCTTCGTGGGCCACCAGAGAAGCCACATCGTGCCCACCCCGACGCTGCAGGGCTTGATGGAGGCCCGGACCGCCCTCGACCACGCCCAGGCCGACGCGATGCGCCGCGCCCTCAAGCCCGGCGAGCACAGGGTCTTCCAGGCCCCCGGCGACCCGCGCCGCCTGCACCGCCTCGCCCTCCGCCTGTCCTGCGCCAAGGTCGCGGAGGTCACCGAGGCCCACCTGGCCCCCTTCGTCGCCGCCCTCGGCCCCCTGCTGCACGCCCCGCCGGTGAGCCAGGTGCGCGCCGTCCACCTGGTGGCGGAGCGCGACGACGTCCGCCTCGACGCCGACCTGTTCTTCCAGGACATCGAGGAGCGCTGGCACGAGGAGCAGCAGCGGCACTCTCTCGCGCAGGCCCTCGCCGCGCAGCAGTCCGCCGCCGCGGAGGCCGCGGCCGCCGCCCAGGCCGCCAAGAGGGAGAAGGAGGCCGTCCCGTCGGCGCCGAGTCCCCTCCCTCGCGCCCCCGCCGCCTCCCCCGTCCCCCCGCGCACCGCGCTCGCCCCGCTGCGCC
>JBHELM010000173.1:0-9295 GCA_046352715.1 Thermoplasmatota archaeon
ATCTGGGAGGACCCGTGCTGGGGGAAGCCCTACGACCCGAACGACCCGCAGCCCGCCTCCACCGACGGCGAGCGCCCCCTCAACTACGAGCACCCGCCGCTGGCCAAGCTCATCCTCTACGCCTCGGTGCACCGCTACGACAACCCGGACATCCGCGCCTTCGACGGCTGCCGCAGCCCGGACGACACCAGCGGCGGCGGCAAGGAGCGCTACGACGCCTTCACCCAGCAACTGCGCGAGGAGGGCAACCCGTGGGCGTGGCGCGCCCCCAGCGCGGTCATGGGCGTGGCGACCGTCACCTTCACCGCCCTGGCGGCGCGGCGCATCTTCGGCAGCCACCTCGCGGGCGCCCTCGCCGGCTCCTTCGCGCTGCTCGACAACCTGCTGCTTTCCTCCAGCCGCATCGCCCTGCTCGACATCTTCGCCACCGGGTTCGCCGTCGTCGCGGTCTACTTCGCCGCCCAGCCGACCCGGCGCGGCGTGCTGCTGGCCGCCCTCTTCCTCGGCCTCGGCTTCTCCTGCAAGTACTACGTCCTCTTCGCGGGCCCGCCGACGCTCATCCTGTCGCTGTGGGCGCACCACCGCGCGGGCGTCCTGCGCAAGCGCCGCTTCGACCTCCACATCGCCTCCTACGCCCTCCTCCCCCTCGCGGTGTGGGTCGCCACCTACGCGCCGTGGTGGGTCATCTGGTCGCGCACCGACGGCGTGTCGTGGGCCATCGTCCACTGGGTCAAGGTGCAGGTCGCCGCGTTCAGTTGGGACACGGTGGGGACGCAGACGCACCAGTACGCAAGCCGGCCGTGGCAGTGGCTTGCGATGTCGCGGCCCATGAGCTACATCGGCCCCGCCACGCCGTTCCCCAGCGGCGACTTCGCCGCGCGCTACATCTACGCCATCGGCAACCCTTTCCTGTGGTGGGCCGCGTTCGCCGCGACGCTCGCCATCCTGGGCTCCACCGCCTACGGTGTCCTGCGCAACCTGGTGCGCCGCGCCAAGGGCCCCTTCGCCGCCCTGTCGCCGACGCGGCAGGCGCTCTTCATCGCCGCGCTCTTCCCCCTCTTCACCTTCGGCAGCTTCGCGCTGCTGGGCAGCGGCCCGCGCACCATGTTCATCTTCTACATGACGCTGGTCGTGCCCTTCCTCGCGCTCGTCCTCGGCGGCGCCCTGGCCGCGCTGTGGCGCAGCGGCTGGCCCCTCGCCCGCACCGCCACCGGCGTCGTGTGCGCCATAGTCCTGGCGGGCTTCCTGCTCTACTTCCCCCTCTCCATCTACCTGGAGGTCCCGCGCAGCTGGTTCCACGCCATCCTGCACGCGGTGCCGTGGATGAGCGAGTGCGGCGACAAGGCGTCGTACCACTGGACCTTCAGGGACGGCTGGTTCGGCTTCGGCGCCGTCTGCCCGCCGCCGGCCTGAACCCCGGTTCCGCGGAGCAGGTTGGCCGTCGGAGCTTCCGGCCAAACCGTGGATTTCGCGGATGACGCGGATTCAACCCTGTGCAAGGACCTCAATCCGCGCCATCCGCGAAATCCGCGCTTCGCCGTAGCTAGGCCACGCGCAACTGTCGCCGTGGAACCGTTGGTTTGGGAGTCCTACTTCGGGACGAACGCTGCCTGGAGCTGCGTCGGCTCGAAGCCGCCCGCAATCTGGCCGGTGGTGGCGTAGCGGTAGAGCGCTGCCTTGTAGACGCCGCCGAGGACCGACTGGAGGGTGGCCAGCAGCAGGACCGCGAACAGCACCAAGGCGATGATGGGCAGCGCCGCCGCGAGGCCGCCGGCGGGGTAGACCGCCTGCACGAGGAAGAAGCCCAGGACGATGAGCGCGAAGGACAGGAGGGTGAACACCAGGCCGACGCCGCCGTTGCCGATGACGGTCTCGCCCCAGGTCTTCTTGAACAGCGAGCCCGAGCGGCCCACCGACTTCATCACCGGGTCGTTCTCGAACAGCAGCACCGGGATCATGAAGTAGGTCGCCAGGGACCAGGCGAGGTTGCCCAGGCCCGCGGCGAGGCGGCCGGCCTGCCCGCCGCGCTCGCGCAGCATCTGGAGCAGGAGGTTGACGACGGCCACGAAGATGGACCAGACGAAGAGGCGGCCGGCCCGGTGGGAGGCGGCGCGCAGGCTGGTGCCCAGGGTGGGGTTGCCGCCGGCCAGGCGCTCGCTGGCGCCCGCCACGACGGCGGCGCCGAAGAACACCTGCACGAAGGCGAGGGCGAGGTAGAGGGCGGCGGCCAGGAGGACGCCCGGGAGGTTGAGGCTCCCGTCGGCCAGGGTGAGCTCGGGCAGGACCCCCGCGCCGAAGCCGACGCCGACGACGGCAGCGAACGCCATGACGCTGGCGAGGAAGGACAGGATGGGCAGGACGAGGAGCTCCTTGTCCTGCGAGACGACGCGCAGGCTGGCTTTGGTGATGGCCCACGAGTTGGCGAAGCGACCCATGGCAGCCGGCACGCACCACACGGAAAAACCCTTTGCGAAGCCGGCCGGCCACCCCGGAGGGGCCGTCCCTGCCCGCACAATCGCCTCTTTCCGACCCGCGCCCTACATCCCTGCGGAGCCAGGACATGACCCAGAACGTCGGCATCATCGGCAAGGGGACCGTCGGGAGCGCGCTGGAGCGGGGGCTCGCGGGTGCGGGCTACGCGGTGCGGACCACCGGCAAGGACCCCGCCCAGGTGGCGGAGGTCGGCCGCTGGGCCGACGTGGTGGTGCTGGCGGTGCCCTACGGCGCGCGCCAGGACGCCATCGCCAACCTCGGGGACGGGGTGCGCGGCAAGCCCCTCGTCGACGTCACCAACGCCCTCTCCGGCAACATGGAGTACGCCGGCCGGCTGGACCGCAGCGGCGCCGAGGAGGTGCAGGAGCAGGCCCCCGGCGCCAAGGTCGTGAAGGCGTTTAACACGGTGTTCGCCCAGAACATGCCGACCGGCCAGGCCAGCGGGGAGCCCCTGACCCTGTTCGCCGCCAGTGACGACGCCGACGCCAAGCGGACCGTCCTGGAGATGGGCGAGGCGCTGGGCTTCGACCCGGTGGACGCCGGGCCGCTGGAGCACGCGCGCTGGCTGGAGCCGCTGGGCTACCTCAACATCGCGCTCGGCTACAAGGCCAAGCACGGCCCCAACAGCGGCTTCCGCTACGTCCACGCCAAGTCCGGCGCCAGGGCCGCGCGCGGCGCCCGCCCCCAGCCCAACGCCCCCCGCGAGCGGGCGACCGTGCACGCGGCCACGTGAGGCCCCATGACGCGCGTCATCACCTCCAAGTGCATCGGCACCAAGGACGCGAGCTGCGTCGACGTCTGCCCGGTGGACTGCATCCACCCGAAGAAGGACGAGGCAGGCTTCGCGGAGGCCAAGCACCTGTTCATCAACCCGGACGACTGCATCGACTGCGGCGCCTGCGAGCCCGTGTGCCCGGTGAACGCCATCTTCCCCGACGACGAGGTGCCCGAGGGGGAGAAGCAGTACATCGAGATCAACAAGGCGCATTTCCAGTGACCTCGCCCCCACCGAACCGCGAAGGCCACGAAAGCCGTGGAAACTAGATTCCAAGCGGTCGAGGGTTCACAGCACCGACCAGGGCATCTCGCAGTTGCTGGCGCTGCCCCACCCGGCACACGTGACCGCGACGGCGCCCACCAGCAGGTCCCCCGGCACCGCCCGCAGGGCAGCGTCGACGGCGGCCTGAGGAGGCTCGCCCTGCTCGAGCCGCTGGTAGACGCGGAAGCTGAACAGCGTGCGGGCCAGGTACTCGCCGCGCCCCGTGCAGGCGACCGCTCCGGCGGGACCAGCGTAGAGGCCGGCGCCCACCATGCCGACGTCGCTGGCGCGGCCCAGCAGCGTGATGCTCAGTCCGCCCGTGCTCGCCGCCGCCGCGAAGCCGTCGCCGTCCGTCGCCACCACGCCGACCGTGTCCGCGTCGCGCAAGTCCTCCGGTGGCGGCCCGTCGTAGTTCCAGTGCGCCAGGATGCGGTCCAGCCGCCACCCTGTCTCAGGCGCGAACCCCTTCTGCGCCAGCGTCCGGCGCGCCTCCGCCGCGTGCCGCACCGCCTCCTCCGACGGCGCCTCCCGCGGCGGCAGCCCCAGGCCCCGCGCGAATCGGGTCGCCCCCACCCCGACGAGGGCATTGTGCGGCGTGTCGTACACCCGCCGCGCCGCCAGCACCGGGTTGCGAATGTCCGTGACGCAGACCACCGCCCCGAACTTGCCGTCGCCGCTCATGCACGCCGCATCCATCTCCACCGTCTCCCCATCCAGGCGCAGGTGGCTCCCCCGCCCCGCGTTGTAGCCCCCGTCGTCCTCCAGCACCCGGCACGCCTCCACGGTCGCATCCAGCAGCGAGGCTCCGCTCCCCAGCGCGGCGTGCCCCGCCCGCACCGCCGCCTGCGTCCCCCGCACGTTCCGGCTGCCCGCGCTGGCACCCCCATGCGCCACGAACATCGCCACGGCTGGGGGAAGCTTGGGCACGGGAAAAGCGGCATGGCGCGGGCGTCGTTGGTGGCCAGCAACTATTTTCCTGGGGTTCCAGTGCAATGCAAGCCCAGGAAGCCAGGACGAATCTTCTCCAAGGCCAAGGCTTGGCGCGCCTCCGGCTCGTGCACCTCTTCCCACGGGCCGCCATCATTGATGCGTCCGTTGAGCGAGGTCATCAGCAACTCGCCGCTCCAGGTCCGGTTCATGCTCTGGTGAAGCGCAAACAGGTAGTTCGCCTCCTCCCTCGTCGGCAAGCGGTTCTCCTTGTGGGTCTCAAGGACCGCCCGGTCGAAGGTGACGATTCCAACCAAGCCGAGCATGGCGGGCCACCAGCCCCGGCTCTCGTAGTAGCGGAAATAGGGTTGGATTCCCTTCACCATCTCGCCATAGATTTGGTTGATGGGGATGCTCGGGTGTGGCGGCTCCAGGACCAACGACGCGTTGATGATCCAGGAGATTTCGGAGTCCAGCCATTTGGCAAGCTCGCTTACATCTGGCCTAGTGCATGTTCCGTTCGACCATGGATAGTGGTAGATGAAAAAGAGGGTCGCATCCTCTGCATTGATGGACAAGAGAGTGTTGAGGTAGGCGACCTCAAGATCACCCTTGTCGCCTGTGCGGTTGTAGGCTGCGAAGGCATCTTGAGCGGTGTCGATGATGTCGGCAGAATACACATTGGAAGACATCAAGCGTCCCTGCACCTCTGCGTCGGCCACGCTGCCCGGTGGTGGAAGTTGGGAAAGCCGATTCGCTTGTCGTGCTATGGTTTCCATGGCCTCCCTCTCAAGACGGGCAAACGTTTCTGCTTCGGTCCCGTTGGCCCGAGTTGATTCCACCAGCTTCCTTGCCTGGTTCCAGAAATCAGCGCAGTCATCGATTGCTTGTTCGATGGCGAACAGGAACAGCCCCGAATCGATGTTTTTGCGCGCAGTTGCAAGGTGCTCCTGGTTGCCCCTGCAATCCTTGATGACTTTGGCGAGCGTTTGATTCAGGGCATGCAAAAACGCCGTGGTGTTTTCCGCGCCCTCGCGGAAGGGCCCGGCGGCAGGCAAGCTCTCAGGAATCTGTAGCCCAAGGCCCCATTGGATTGTTGGCCGTGGCGGGTCGTTGAGCCGCCCTTGGCATCCGGAAAGGGCTATCGCCAATAGAAGAAGGAAGGAAAAGGTGGGGAAGATTCGATTCATGGGTGAGGCTCCTTACTCCGGGACCAGAACCTTGGCCTGATGCTGGGCAGAGGTGTACCATGTGGTGCTCTGCTCGGTCCAGGTGCAGCCGACGCAGGCATGGAACATGGCATGGTTGTCAACGCTCGATTCCATGGTCCATGTAAAGACTCCACTCTTGCCGAACCACCAGGAATCATAGCCAGACACAACCTCCTTCTGGCCAGCAACCGCGCCCCGGATGAGGATGCCTCCTCCCGACTTGCCAGTAGGGGAAGATCCGATTTCAGCGTAGTTGCCGTAGTTCTCATCCACGGTGCCGGGCACTGTGAAGCCCAGCACATCTGCGAACACGCTGCCCCAGCCGGGAAGCACCGCGGACAGGGCGCTTAGGGCGACGCTGGCCCACTGCGAGGGCGGCACCCCAGAGGAAGCTGGAATCGAGACCCGGTTGATGCCCTCGAAGACCGGTCCGCCTTGGTCGGGCTTGACCATGAAGGAACGCGCATTCGATGAGAGAATCTCGTAGCCAATCCATTCACACTGCAAGCCTTGGCATTGGCGCGTCAGGTCGCGTCCGCCGCCGGCGTAGGTGGTGGCGAACCCAAAGCCGTAGCTGCCGCTGCCAAAGAGGTAAGACTTGCCGGAGTGACCATCCGCGAACCCCCAGGTATGTGACGGGCCGATCTGGGAGTAGCCACAGCCGGCCGCCTGCCCCCAGGTCCATGACCCCGTGAAGCCGATGTTCGTCAGCGCATCATGGTTCGCATCAATCCGGTTCCCGTTGTCGTCAAGCATGACCGAGTCCGGAGGCGTCTCTCGCGCCCAAGTGCTGCCCGGTCCGGTGCAGCCCGGAGTCGGGCTGTCCGGCCCTTCGGGGCCCTGCGGCTGCGGCCCGGGGGCCTGCGGGTCCGCGCCGGGAGTGGTGATGTAGTCCTGCACATCGGTCCACAGCCTCAGCGTCGGGCTGTCGTAGCTGACGCTGTTGGCGGAGTCCCGGAACACCACGCTGTAGGCGTTGGACTGGAGGAGTTGCACGTTGTCGATGCGCACCACGGGACTCGTCGAGACCCCGCCGACCAGGTCGTCGACGGGAGCTTGGCCAAGCAGATGGCCCTCTCCATGGACTTCGACGCTCCGCACGTTGCTCGGCACGCCGCCCACGAACACCGTGAAACGGGGCGCCGAGAGAGCCGACTTGGCCAGCGTGGCGTCCGCGCCGTCGTACTCCACGAGGGCAGCGCTGGGCAAGGGGACCGCGACCGGCGGGCAGATGGATGGGCAGTTCACGGTGGGCTCGGTGGGGACGCAGTTCGGCTCCGTGCCGACGCTTCCCGGCGGGCAGACGACGAAGGGCGCGAAGCACGCGGGAGGAGTGCCCATCTTGCCGGCCGGGCATGGGTCAGGCGGACCGACGGGCGGGCCGATGGGGACCCCGGGCTCTACGCAGGCGGGTGGCACGCCAACGTAGCCTGAGGGGCAGGAGCCGGGGTTGTTCACGCAGGCTGGGGGCATTCCCACCCAGCCGGGCGCGCAGGAGCCCAGCGGGGTCACGCACGCGGGAGACACGCCGATTTTGCCGGGTGGGCATGGGTCAGGGGTCACGTCCGCGCACGCGGGCCAGATGCCCGTTTGGCCGCTGGGGCACGTTCCCCCTGCGCAAACGGGTTGGATGCCCACAGAGTCGTTGTAGCAGCGCTCAACGCAGGCAGGACCGTAGCCGACGCTGCCGAACGGGCAAGGGTCGGGGTCAATGCAGGCGGGCCCTGCTCCGACATTATCATCAGGACAGCCGAGGCATGTGTCGCGAAGGTCCGCGCAGGTGACGTAGCAATGCCGCAGAATCTTCGCCAAGCGGTCCCAGCCGGGTTCGGCGGTGTGGGTGCCGCCGTCCGGCAGGAGGGTCTCGGTCGGGTCCTTCACAGAGGGGAGGGGCGGGATGCAGACGTAGCTGCCCGGCGACGGGGGGCGGAAGGTGTTGGCGGATGCAGCCTGGAACGGGATGGAGGCAAGCAGGAGCATGGCCATCGCCAGGGCAAGACCAGTCGGCCCGCGCTGGGGCTTGTTTGGCTGGGTGGTTCGGTTCATAGGTTTTCCTCGGAGTGGTGCCCGACGTGAAGGAGACAAGCGCCGGGGGGAGAGAGGTGGACCAGCAGGGCGCTCGCGTGCGAACGGACCAGTCCATGCCTGCGACGAAGCAGGGGATTGGGATAAGGTGCTTAGCTGGAAGTTTGGCCAATCAGAAGCACATGGAATCCTGAGTCAACCTGGGAAAGGCCAAACTCCTCGCTATGCATCTCATATACCCCCTCTCCCTGGCCGGACTCAACGGACAATCCGGTTCCCAGGACCCTTTACATGCGCGCCCTCCGCTCGTTGGCTCCCACGCTCGTTCTTGCCGCCCTGCTGGTGCCTTGGACGGCAGTGGCCGACCCGGTCCCCTCGCCAGATTCTATCCTGGCCACCGCCGTGGGACTCGTTGAGCAGGTTCGCAGCGACCTTGAGAATCTCACTTCGCGGCCCGACCTCCTGAACGAATTGCTGAACGCAACGAGACCGCTCATAGGGAACGAAACGGGGCCTAGGGACCCAACCGCCATCGCCCAGGCCTGCGTTGCCACAGGGCATATGCAATGCGCCTTATGTTATCTGACAAGTTTGGACTTCACAGCAAGCAGGAGGGTGCAGGTGGACGCTAGAGTGTTCCCACAAATTCACAACCAAATTGAGGTGTCTTTTTATTTCACTGGAGTCGGGCCAGATCCGCATAGTCTTCCCTCGCCAGGACAATGGAGTGGGGGGCTGGCTTTCTGGCTACCTCTAGAGCTTGTCTGCTAGTTGGTAGTCATGATTCCGCATTCCCCAGCCGCCACACTTGTGTTCTTGCTCCTTCTTGCCGGCTGCTTAGGAAACTCTGGCAGCAACAGTCCCACTTACACTCAATCCCCAACGGAAACATCGTCATCCGTCCCCATTCCCACGCCATATCCGGCAAACGAAAGCCAAGCGCCGGTTGAAGTGTTCTTCAGCACGTGCCACGACGCGGCGACAAGCTTCCAGTGGCCGTCGACGATGAGTCTTGGCCGCTACCCGCCTGGGTGGGAGCCCAACTTTTCCCAAGGAGGGGTCTCCGGCATCTCGCTTGAGATGGTTGAGTGCGACCGATTGTCCTGGGGGCCCATCGAACGGCCGTTGCACCTGTTGTTCGAGATGTACGAGCCCTTCACGGCGTCGAAGAACTGCACGACCCTTGACGGGATGGACGGGGTCGGCCACCTGTTCCTGCTGAACAGTTTGTGGGTGGACGACCAGCCTTCCGTAGACTACCTGAAAGGCGTCTACGACCTGCCGGTCGTCTATGGGGACTTCAATGTCACGACCACTTCCCAGGCGAGTGGGGAAGTCGAGAGCGAGACATGGAGTTGGAACCAGCCCGGCCAAGCGGCTAGCCAAGTCTCCTACGACAGCGCGCATTGGGCGGATGCGGACAATCCATCCAGCCTCCGGATCATCTGGTTCAACGCCACGATGCTAAGAGCCTATTCGGGAAATAACGACAACCCTGTATAGGGCCTCTTGCCATTCGTCTTCCCAGGATGGACGCTGCCGACCGTCTTCTCGAAGTGCCTGAGAAATACCGTGTCTCGGACGAACTCTGGTCGATGGT
>JBHELM010000174.1:0-6921 GCA_046352715.1 Thermoplasmatota archaeon
CGGCGGCTACTCGGACCTCATCGTGATGCGGCACCCGCTGGAGGGCGCCGCCAGGCGCGCCGCCGCCGTGAGCAGCGTCCCCATCGTCAACGCCGGCGACGGGCCGGGCGAGCATCCCACGCAGACGCTGCTGGACCTCTATACGATGGAGGCGTGCAAGGGCGGCATCGAGGGCCTCGAGGTCGCCTTGGTGGGGGACCTGAAGTTCGGCCGCACCGTGCACAGCCTCGTCCCCGCGCTGCGCCGCCTCGGCGCCCACCCCGTCCAGGTCGCGGCGCCCGGGCTGGAGCTCCCCGCCGAGGTTGGCAAGGGCATGCGCTCGGTGGGCCTTGAGGAGGCCGCCGCCACCTGCGACGTCCTCTACGTCACGCGCATCCAGAAGGAGCGCTTCCCCGACGCCGCCGCGTACGAGCGGGTCAAGGGCAGCCTCCGCATCGACCTCGACCTGCTCAAGCGCACCCGCAGCCGCGCCATCATCCTGCACCCGCTGCCCCGCGTCGACGAGATCGCGCCCGAGGTCGACGCGCACCCCGCGGCCAAGTATTTTGACCAAGCCCGGAATGCCGTGCCCGTCCGGATGGCCGTCCTGGCCGCTCTTCTGGGTGACGCATGAAGGAGTTCAAGATTGTCCCGATCCGCAACGGCACCGTCCTCGACCACATCGAGGCGGGCAAGGCGTTGCAGGTCATCCAGGCGCTCGGCTACCCGGTGCAGGGCAGCAGCAAGGTCGTCAGCCTCAGCATGAACCTCCCCAGCGCCCGCGGCGGCCACAAGGACGTGCTGAAGTTCGAGGACGTCGAGTTGACCCCCGAGGAGCTGCGCAAGGTGCAGGCCATCAGCTGGCGCGGCACCCTGAGTGTCATCCGCAACTACGACATCGCGGAGAAGAGGCGCTGGGGAACGTAGCCGCACCGACTGACCGAAGGGCGCGCACCCGCGCAAGGAAGTGGCCGGTCCAGCTTCGCGGCCGAGCCAAAAACCTGCGCCGGAAAACGCGCGACGAGATTAACGGTGAGTGTGCCGGGTTTGACGCCGGCACACTCACCGAGGAAGGGGCACTGGCCTCACGAGGAGGGGATGGGATGCACTCAAAAGCTCCAGCACACCGCTTCCGTGAAGACCTCCATTTCTTGTGCATATAAAGGGGTTGTCTTTTATGTCGTCCCAGGAGGGGCTTTCCTGGCGAGGGTGTCGGCGGTGCGGTAGCCCCCTCCCCCATCGGAAGCCGGCCCCGGCGGCTCCATCTGCGCGACGTCCGCGACCATCCGCAGCCCCTTGAGGTGGGCGTGGAAGCGCACCACGCGGTCGTCGAGGACGATGGCGGTGCCGGTGTCGTCGGGGCCGCGGATGAGCCGCCCGACGGCCTGCCGCAGTGTGCGCCCGACCGGGTTGTGGACGGCGACCTGCCAGCCGTTGCCGGCCTTGCGGTCGTAGTGGTGGATGAGCGCCTGGCCGCGGGCGGAGGGGCGCGGGTAGGGGATGCCGAAGACGAGCAGGTGCTCCATCGCCTTGCCGGGGAAGTCCATGCCCTCCGACAGCCGGCCGCCGAGGACGCCGAGCAGGAGCGCCTGGCCGGAGGGGTCGGCCTTGAACAGCTCGACCAGCCGCACCAGGTCGCCGGTGCTGGCCTCCGCCGCCTCGACGTAGAGTTGCCGCCCGGTGCCGTGCAGGAAGCCTTCCTCGAGGTAGTCGCGCAGCATCTGGTGGCTTGGGAAGAAGAGGGCCGTGCGGCCGGGGCAGCGCTCCAGCACGGCGCGGGCGACCTCCTGCTGCCGCGCCACAAGGGTGGGGTCGCGCTGGATGGCCTCGAAGCGGCGGTGCACCCCCTCCAGGCCATAGACGCGCAGGTTGCCGGCGGGGAAGGCGGAAGGGAGGACGGCTTGCCGGGTGCTGGAGGGCTCCAGGCCGCAGAGGGTGCGGTGGTCCTCCAGCGGGGCGAGGGTGCCGCTCATGTGGGTGGTGGAGTGGAACTCGCCGAGCCAGCCCAGCACCGCGGCGGGGTCGAGGAGGAACATCTCCAGGCCCGGGTTGTCGCCGCCGGAGACCAGCTGCACGTAGGGCTCGTCGCGGCTGGCCATCCAGAAGGTGAGAAACGCGCCGATGGCGCCGAGGTGGCTGCGCGGCAGGCGGCCCTTGGCGCGGCGGTCCTCGCGGATGGTCTCGCCCCAGCGCTCCAGGTCGGTGGCGATGCGCTGGATGGCGGGCGTCGGCAGCCGCAGGCGGCGCAGCAGGGCCTCGTCGAGGCCGTCGGGGGGCACCAGCCCGTCGTCGCCGTCGCGCACGTGCTCGTCGGCCAGGTCGTGCAGGGAGCCGAGCAGGGCGTCGAGGACACTGGTGGTGAGCGTGAGCTTGGCGAGTTGCGGGTCGCCGTACTCCTCCGCCTCCTTCTGCGCGCGCTGGAGGGTGCCCTGGGTGAGGCGGGGGCTGTGGTGGCTGCGCGCGGCGTCGGGCAGGTTGTGCGCCTCGTCCACGACCAGGTGGCACTCGGCGGGGCTGGTGCCCATCCACTCGAACAGGGTGCTGCGCAGGCGGCCGTCGAGCAGGAAGACGTAGGGCACGACGACGGTGCGCGCCTTGGGCATCAGCAGCTTGAGCGCCTCGTAGGGGCAGGAGCCCGCCTGCTCGATGCGCGCGGCGAGGGTGCCGCCGTCGAGGCCGCCCGACTGGAGGAGGGCCTCCACAGGGCCGGGGCCGTCCTCCAGCAGCTTGAGGTAGTGCGGGCAGGCGCCGGGAACGGGCTGGCCGGTCTCGCGCTGCTGGGTCGCCTTGCGCTTGGCGTCGCGGCAGAGCCGGCCCAGCTCCTCCGGCGTGCCG
The DNA here is from genome assembly GCA_046352715.1 of Thermoplasmatota archaeon. Taxonomy (GTDB): domain Archaea; phylum Thermoplasmatota; class E2; order JACPAO01; family JAHFTW01; genus JAHFTW01. The sequence continues at coordinate 2,815 of JBHELM010000174.1, forward strand.
TCCTTGAACGCCTCCTTGGAGCGCAGCAGGGGGCAGTAGTGGCGGCGCCCCATGAACGGGACGAGCAGGCCTGGCTCCTGGCCGGCGTCCTGGAGCGCGCTGTGCTCGGCGACCACTTGGCCCTGCTGGCTGTTGGTGCGCGTGGCGTAGACGAGACGGCGTGCGTCGCGGTCCGTCGTCGCCAGGGTCGCGGCGAGGGCCACGACGGTCTTGCCGGTGCCGGTGCCCGCCTCCACCAGCAGGTGCATCCCGTCGCGCTGCGCGGCCTCCACTGCGGCGCCCATCTCCTGCTGGCCGGGCCGGGGCGCGTAGGGCAGCCGCACGCCGCGTGGAGGGCCTGCGCAGAGAAAAGTTGGCGGTGGAGGGGAGTGAACGTTCCTGCAAAGCTGACCCCTGCGCAACCGCGGAGGTCGCGGAATGCGCGGAACCCCTGCCATGGAACTGCACGAAGGCGCTCCGCGGGTTCCGCGCCCTCCGCGGTTCGGTCGGGTTCCGGTGCCCATCCTTTAAGACCGGCCCTTCTGTCCGCGCCGCCATGGGTGCCATCATCGTGACCGGAATCCCCGGGGTGGGGAAGACCACGGTCATGGAGGCCGCCGCCAAGGCGCGCGACCTGCGCATCGCCGTCTACGGGACCGTCATGTTCGAGGTCGCCAGCGCCAAGGGCCTCGTTGCGTCGCGCGACGAGATGCGCAAGCTCCCCGCCGAGACGCAGAAGGCCATCCAGAAGGAGGCGGCCAAGCGCATCGCCGGCATGGGGGACGTCATCGTGGACACCCACTGCAGCATCAAGACCCCGACCGGCTACCTGCCCGGCCTGCCGGCGTGGGTCCTCACCGAGCTTGAGCCCAGCGCCATCGTCCTCGTCGAGGCGGACCCCCGGGAGATCCTGGGCCGCCGGCAGGGGGACGCCAGCCGCAAGCGCGACGACGACACCCTGGAGGCCATCGCGGAGCACCAGGAGTACAACCGCCGCTTCGCCGCCGCCTACGCCACCCTCACCGGCGCCACTGTCCACACCGTCCACAACAAGGACGGCGCCGTCCAGGACGCCCTCGCGCAGATGATGCCCGTGCTGGGCGGAGCGAAGGCAACGGCCAGCCCGGGCAAGCCCAAGGCCACCGTGGGGGCGCGCTGATGGCCGCGCCCGCCGCCGCACCGGCCCGCAAGGGAGGCGCCGGGGGCCTCATCAACATCGTCGGCCTGGTGCTGGTGTTCTTCGTCCTCTTCAACGCCACGCTGCGCAACCAGCTCGGCACCTGGGCCGGCTACGTCCTCGACCCGACCATCGGCTTCGGCGGCCGCTACCCGGTGCTCACCATCCTCATCGCGGGCTCGCTGCTGGTGGCCGCCACCACCGTCGTGCGCCACTTCACCACCGACTGGATCGAGACGGCGCGCACCCAGGCCTACAGCCGCCACTACCAGAAGGAGATGATGGCGGCGCGCAAGGAGAACAACACCTACAAGCTGAAGAAGCTCACCGAGGCGCAGCCCGAGATGATGAAGCGGACGCAGGAGATGAACTCCAAGCAGCTCAAGACCATGCCCATCACGATGCTGGTGGCGGTCCCGCTGTTCGCCTGGGTCAGCACCTTCCTCGGCCGCCTCGACTACACCTGGTACTCGGCGCCGTGGAACCCCAGCGTCGACATGTTCGCCAGCAACGGCATCCTCCCCTTCGGCGCCAACGGCTCCAGCGTCTTCCAGCACTGGATTCTCCTGTACATGACGCTCAGCATCCCGCTCGGCGCCCTCATCCAGAAGACGATGAAGTACTTCGCCTGGAAGGAGCGCTGGCAGAAGCGCCACCGGCACGGGGCGCCCCAGGCATGAGCCCTGCCCCGGCCCCGCCCGCCACCGTCACCGTCGGGGGGCTCCCCGGCACCGGCACCAGCACGCTGTGCAAGCTCCTGGAGGCCGAGCTGGGCCTGCCCTACCACTACGCGGGCGCCCTGTTCCGCGCCGAGGCGCAGCGCCGCGGCCTGAGCCTCGCCGAGTTCGGCGCCCTGAGCCAGAAGGATCCCAGCATCGACGAGGCGCTCGACGACCGCCAGATCGGCCTGCTGCGCAAGGGCGGCATCATCCTGGAGGGCCGCCTCTCCGGCTGGCTCGCGGCGCGCCACCGCATCCCCGCATTCAAGGTGTGGGTGCGCTGCGACGACAAGGAGCGCATCCGCCGCATCGTGCAGCGCGACGGCGGCGACGAGCAGGCGCAGCGTGCGTCCACGGAGGAGCGCGAGGCCAGCGAGGCCGACCGCTACCGCCGCTACTACGGCGCCGACCTCAACGACCTCAGCCGCTACGACCTCGTCCTCGACTCCACCCAGGCCGCGCCGCGGGAGCTGGCCGACCAGGTCAAGCAGGCCCTCGCCCGCCAGGTGGCCAAGGCGTGATTCTCCCCACCGAACCACGAATTGCACGAAGTTCACGAACCGGACCAACTTCGTGCACTTCGTGCAATTCGTGGTTCCGGATGGAGGCTGAGGCATGACTGCTAGCCCCCAACGCTCCGGGATGCTCCCGGCCGAGCGTCCGCGCAAGCGCCTCGTCCGCATGGCCGCCGAGACCGACCCCAAGTACGGCAAGCGCCCCGAGGACCGCACCATGGCGGAGCTGATGGCGGCCGGCGTCGTCCCGCTCGACAAGCCCGCCGGCCCCACCAGCCACCAGGTCGCGGCGTGGATGAAGGGGGTCCTGCAGGTGGAGGAGGTCGGCCACGGCGGCACCCTCGACCCCAACGTCACCGGCGCGCTCCCCGTCACCGTCAACGGCGCCGTCAAGGCCGTCGGCGCTCTCCTGTCGGCCGGCAAGGAGTACGTCAGCCTGCTCCGGCTGCACGAGCCGCGCAGCGAGGCGGAGGTGCGCCGCGCCGCCGCCCAGTTCGTCGGCAAGATCAACCAGACGCCGCCCGTGCGCTCCGCCGTCGCCCGCCGGCCGCGCATCCGCCGCGTCTACTACCTCGACGTCCTGGAGTGCACCGAGCGCGACGTCCTGTTCCGCGTCGGCTGCCAGGCGGGCACCTACATCCGCAACCTCTGCGTCGACATCGGCAAGGCCCTCGGCACCAGGGGGCACATGCAGGAGCTGCGCCGCACCCGCACCGGCCTGTTCACCGAGCGGGACCTCGTCACGCTGCACGACTGCCTCGACGCCCGCGTCTTCTGGCAGGAGGACAAGGACGAGGCGGCGCTGCGCCGCTGCGTCAAGCCGGTCGAGGCGGTCACGGCGCACCTCAACAGCATCACCCTGCGCGACTCCGCGGTGGACGCCGTCTGCCACGGCGCCCCGCTCGCGGTCATCGGCGTGGCCAGCCTGGACGCCGGCATCGAGGCGGGCGAGCCGGTCGCGCTGCTGAGCCTCAAGGGCGAGCTGGTCGCGCTGGCGGAGGCCAAGCTCACGAGCCGGCAGGTGCTGGACGACGAGAAGGGCATCGCCGCCACCCCCAGCCGCGTCGTGCTGCGCAAGGGCACCTACCCGAAGGGGTGGAAGAAGAAGGGCGAGTGAATGGCGCTCTGCGAGGTCGGCCAAGTCCCCGACGCCACCTTCGTCGGCGTGCACTTGGGCGGCTGGGGCCTCGGCCTCGCCGTCGCCCTGCTCGTCGCCGCCGCCCAGGCCCGGCGCGGCCGGGTGAACGGCTGGGTCGCGGCGGGCGTGGGGCTGCTGAGCGTCCCCGCGTGGACTACCCTCCTCGCCACACTGCCCGACCTCGTCCGCACCTTCTGCGCACAGGGCAACCTGAACCTCGTCATCGTCCCCGGCCAGGTCGTGCCCCCGGAGTCGCGCTACGACCTGTCGGGCCAGTACATCGGCAGCATCCTCGGCCAGCTCGGCTACGTCGGCGCGGGGGCCCTGCTGCTCTGGCGTGGCCGCGACCCCGCGGGGTGGCGCAACCCCACCATCCAGCGCATCGCCGCCGCGCTGCGCGACCTCGTGCCGATGGGGCGCGGCGAGGCCCGCTCCCTGGCCTTGGGCCTCGCCCTGTTCCCGCTCCTGGTGGCGGCCAACCTGCTGTGGGCCCTCCTGATCTCCGGCCCGGGCGTGCGCACCGGCGACGACTCGCACGTCTTCGACAACATCACCCTGCTCCAGGCCGTCCTGCTCGCG